>NZ_CP051216.1:3140000-3440000 GCF_012516435.1 Pseudodesulfovibrio sp. zrk46 | reverse complement strand
TTAGTAGCGATAACGTTTTCTTCAACACCACACGCCTCGCTCCCTTTGTCGTGCATGTCTTCCCACTCAGAAAGGGCATGTAGCGCATCATACTGAAACACTTCTTGAAATGAATTGAGTTGTCTTTCAAATACAACCAAACTCATTCCCGGAAGAGCCTTGTATTCATAAAGGTCTACTTCGAATGAAGGAAGTAATTCACGAGCCTCTACAAGTGGGTAGTCATCGACTTCAAAGTACGGTTTTAATAGGCAGTATTTGATGTGGCAGAAGTCAAGAAATTTCTTGAGCTTTTCTATTGTGCTCACATTTGTTGCCGGGGAATTTTTTTTGCCGTATTTTTCAAAGTCAGGCGCTTTACTGAACGCTTTTTTCCACATGCCACTAATCCGTATTCCTGTTGGAGTTCACTCCAATCAAAACAATGTACCTATAATCTTAACCATATATACTCATCTTGGTCGGATTACAACGATTATAACACGATAGAGATGTTGTGAAAAAGTGAACCTCATTTGTGATAACGAGATAAAGGCGTAGTATTCTTTTAACAATCAGCCTGAATAATTGACACTATAAGGGCGATTGGCTAATGTTTTCTGGCTTACTATTTGATCTGTGGCAAAGATACGAGGGGGTGCGATGAAAAAGAAGGATCAGTGTCCTAGGGCGAAAATCAACGAGCAATACTGTACCTGTACTTACAGTTGCGATAAGCACGGCATTTGCTGTGAGTGTCTTCATTACCATCGTCAGCGTGGTGAATTGCCGGGGTGTTATTTTACAAAAGAAGAAGAACGGACCTACAATCGATCTGTTGAGTTCTTTATTCAGCGGAGGGCTTAGTATCTCAGGTCAGTTTAAGAAATAAAGGCGGTTTTACCGCCTTTTTTCATGGAGGCAACATGGCTTTATACAATGAGAAAAAGTTCTGTGATGATCTTGTATATATATTAGGTAAAGCAGGAAATATTGTAATCGATGCATCCACGCAGGCTAAGAAAGTTAGGCATAAGGGAAGAATCGATCTAGTTACTGAGACAGATATTGCTGTTGAAGAAATGCTTAAAGAAGAGTTGTCCCGCCTGTTGCCTGGCTCTGACTTTCTTGCAGAGGAGTCCGCCAAGGATACCCCCTTAGGAGAATTCACTTGGATTATAGACCCCGTTGATGGCACAACGAATTTTGCACATGGTCTACCCATGGTCGCCACTTCGGTAGGGCTATGGCACAACAATCGTGTAGTGTTAGGGCTTGTTAATTTGCCTCTGATGGGGGAGTTGTTTTTTGCAGTCGAAGGCCATGGAGCTTTTTTGAATGAAAAACCGATTCGGGTATCCCGAGTGACGACTATGGAGGAGGCTTTGTTGGCAACAGGGTTTCCGTATGCAATTGATGACCACCTAGACACGATTCTTAAGCAATTAAAATCGTTGCTTCCAATCACTCAGGGGATTCGTAGACCGGGGGCTGCGGCACTTGATTTGGCATACGTTGCATGTGGAAGGTATGATGGTTTTTACGAAAGTGCGCTTAATCCGTGGGACACTGCAGCAGGTATATTGCTAATTCAAGAAGCTGGAGGGATGGTTTCTGAGTATGAGTCGGGAGAGCCATACTCATTTGAATCTAAGTCCATCATGGCTACCAATGGATTAATTCATAAAGAACTCAGTTGTTTGCTTTGTAGGGTTTAAGCCGTCAGTAGGCCTGCTTCCCACAAAGTTACTAGGTTGGGCGTAAGTAATTCTCTAAATTCTTTGACAAGACAGGTTAGTTCCTCTCTTGAAAAGTAGTATCCTTCAGACACTTCGTTTTCATTAGGGATGATTGATTGAGTGTTTTTGGGAATTGAAAAAATAGTGACATGCTCGAAGCCTGTTTCAGGGCAAGCGGGAAGAGATCGGATTAATTGAGGGCTTTCAACTTCTAGTTGAAGTTTGGTTCGTAGAATACGTTGAGCTGCATCGAGAGAGGACTCTCCAATCAAGGGGTGAGTACGAGCTGACACATCCCAACGATTTGGGTAAAAGCTTTTATTTTTTGTTCTTTTTTGCAAGAAGATTTTTTTCTTTGGATTGAAGATAAGGATCTGTACAGACCTATGTTTCAGCATCTGGCGGTGAACCAGGTCTTTGGGAAGGACTGCCAAAGGGCGGTTGTTGTCGTCCACAATCTCAATGAACTCGGTGCTGTCAATTTTTTTTGAAGTATTTTTAGTAATAATAGTCATGTCAGCGGAAATCTTTGATTTGATTATAAAGAAAGTATACACTTATTGCTTATACATTTCCAGTGTGGGGAAATGATGAGAAGGATACTATGTCTGGTCAGGTGATACAACTGAAGGCTTCAGACTTGGATGATCTAATAAAACTGGAGAAATCTTGTTTTGATTACCATTGGAGTCGTGATCAGTTTCTTATGGGCCTTGAGAGGGGCGTGTTTAAGATCCTCGGCGTTCGTGAAGATGCCCGTCTTGTCGGGTATATTGCGATTTCTCTAATCGAGGATGAAATGGAAATTCTCAATCTAGCTGTTCATACTGATTACCGAAAGCGAGGTTTGGCCAAGGCCCTTTTGAAACGTGCTTTTGAGATTTGTACTAAGAAGGGAATTGTAAAGAGTTTTCTAGATGTAAAGATATCAAACACTCCGGCCATAGATTTGTATAAAAAATTTGGATATGTGCAAGTTGGTGTTCGAAAGAGGTATTATCCAGATACCAAAGAGGATGCTTTGTTATTCCGATGTGATTTTGCTACAGGCTAACTTTCTTTTGTTGAGGAACATATGAAATTTATTGATCAAATTGACATTCAAGGTAAGAAACTCTTATTCCGTGTGGATTTTAACGTCCCTCAGGATGAAACTGGTGCTATTACGGACGATAACCGTATTCAGGCGGCACTTCCTACTCTGAAGTATGCGTTGGAGAAAGGGGCTTCAGTTATATTGTGTGCACATCTTGGCAAACCTAAGGGGAAAGTTGTGCAGGAGTTGACATTAGCTCCAGTTGCCCAAAGAACTTCTCAGCTTCTCGGTGTTGACGTTCCTCTTGCCCCAAACACTGTAGGGAGAGAGGCTTTGGAGATGGCTGCATCATTAAAACCTGGCCAAGTTATGATGTTGGAAAATCTACGCTTTAATCCTGAGGAGACTGGTAAGACTCAAGAGGATCGAGGAGATTTTGGAAGCAAGCTGGCATCCATGGCTGACATCTATGTAAATGATGCTTTTGGGGTGGCGCATCGAGTTAATTCTTCTGTGGTGGATGTACCGAAGCATGCCAAAATGTGTTGTGGTGGTTTTCTTTTAAAGAAGGAAGTTGAATTTCTTGGTGACGCTCTTGCTGATCCTAGACGACCTTATGTCTGTGTGTCGGGCGGGGCAAAAGTTTCCACCAAGCTAGGAATATTGAATAACCTTCTTGGAAAAGTAGATGACATCATCATCGGCGGAGCCATGGCTAACACTTTCCTTCTCGCAAAAGGCTTGAATGTTGGCAAATCTCTGGTTGAAGAAGAGTTAGTGGACGCTGCTCGCAATATTATAGAGAAGTCAGAGAAGATGGGATCCAAGTTGCATTTGCCAACTGACTTCAAGTATGCAGCTACGCATACCGCCACTGAACCTGATGGTGTATGCGATGCAGATAGTATTCCTGCAGAAGCTATGGTTCTTGATATTGGACCAGAGTCAGCGAAGGACTTTGTTGCTGTACTTAAGCGTTCTAAAACGATTGTCTGGAATGGCCCTATGGGGCTTTTTGAGACACCGGCATTCGCAGAGGCTTCGTTTGATGTATGTCGAGCTATAGCTGAGATGGACGATGCTGTGAGTATCGTTGGGGGCGGCGATACAGATGCGGTGGTTCATTTGTTACACCTTGCAGATAAATTTAGTTTTATATCTACCGGTGGTGGGTCTTTCCTTGAATTTCTTGAAGGAAAAGAATTGCCTGCATTTAAGGCATTAAAGGAGTGCAACCGATGAAAAAATTGATGGCTGCGAACTGGAAGATGTTTAAGACTTGGGATGAAGCTCGGGCTACAGCACAAGAACTGGTTGACTTGGCTGCTGCCAAGTTGCCTGGAGATCGCGAGGTGCTTGTATTCCCTCAATTCACAGCTCTTAAAGGAGTAGCTGACGTCTTCCAAGGTATTGATGGTTTCTCGGTCGGCGGGCAGGATTATTACATAAAGGAAGAGGGCGCTTATACTGGTGAGATCTCTCCGAAGATGCTTGAGTCTGTGGGGGCCGTGTATGGGCTGACTGGCCACTCAGAACGTCGACATGTCCTTGGCGAGGATGATGAGTATATTGGGGCAAAGACGTCTTATGGTTTAGAGTCCGGTCTTAAGGTTGTCTTCTGCATTGGTGAAAAGATCGAGGATCGAAAGGCTGGGCGTGTTGAAGAGGTGCTAGAGCATCAGATACGTGTTGGCTTAAAGAATGTTCCGATCAATATCGATCCGGAAAATCTGAGTATTGCTTATGAACCTGTTTGGGCGATTGGTACCGGGGAAGTCGCTGGTCCAGAAGAAATATTGGAAGCTCATGCTTTTACTAGAAAAATTCTTATTTCAATCTTTGGAGAAAAGGCTAATGAAATGAGAGTGTTATACGGTGGAAGTGTGAAGCCTGCTAATTGCGCAGAGATTATTGCGCTTGACAATGTCGACGGAGTATTGGTAGGAGGCGCGAGCTTGGAGGGCGAAAGCTTTTCTCAGATTGTTTTAGCCTGATCCAAAGCAAAGAAAAACGAGTCAGACGAAGGATAAGATTTTGGAAACTTTAGTAATTGTGATTCATGTTATCGCTTGCGTTTTCTTGATCGGTGCTGTAATGCTTCAGTCCGGTCACGAAGGGATGGGAGTCATTTTCGGAGGCGGAAGTTCTACCATGTTTGGTAGTACCGGTGCCGGAGGACTTCTCGTCAAGGTCACTGCAGGCTTGGCTACTGTTTTCCTTGTGACTTCCCTGACCTACAATGTCCTGACTGGTAACAAGGTCACTGATCAGAATTCCCTGATGCTGCAAGGTGAAGGTGTGGTTCAGCCGATAGTTCCTGCAGACCAGCAGAAGCCGGGTGTTCAGTTCAAGGATACTGGAGACGACGCCAAGAGCGAATAGCTCTGAGCATATAGTGCCGAGGTGGTGGAATTGGTAGACACGCTGTCTTGAGGGGGCAGTGGAAGAAATTCCGTGGGGGTTCGAATCCCCCCCTCGGCACCACGAAATCAAAAAGCCGTAATCCGTTAGGATTACGGCTTTTTTGCGTGAGTATGTTCATGACCAATTGTTGATAGCCAGATAGCTCCTCTGGGGCGCTGGAAGGCTCAAAGGCAAGAGGGGACGAATCTCGCTGTTGATTTGCGTAGGAGGTATGTGAGGTTTGGAAGATGACGTTGATTTACGTAGTGAAAAGTCTCGTTTATACCTGTGTTCTGAGGACAGAGGTTGGCAGTTCGTCATATTAAGTTAGGCTCAAACAGTTTTCTGTTTTTGTGTACAAATAATTGGTATATTTAGTTTTTTTTGACTAATCTATTCGCCCTTA
This sequence comes from Pseudodesulfovibrio sp. zrk46, assembly GCF_012516435.1. Lineage (NCBI taxonomy): Bacteria > Pseudomonadati > Thermodesulfobacteriota > Desulfovibrionia > Desulfovibrionales > Desulfovibrionaceae > Pseudodesulfovibrio > Pseudodesulfovibrio sp. zrk46. Next base: position 3,434,437 of record NZ_CP051216.1, on the reverse strand, counting down.
ATTGATAATAAAAAAAAATTTAGAAAAACTCCAAATTTTAGTTGACTTTTATGCGGATTCATTAGAAATATTCCTTCCTCGCAAGGACGCCGAGGTGGTGGAATTGGTAGACACGCTGTCTTGAGGGGGCAGTGGAAGAAATTCCGTGGGGGTTCGAATCCCCCCCTCGGCACCACGAAAAGAATAAGGGCTGCAGATAAATCTGCAGCCCTTTCTTTTTGGTTTACAACTATTGGTCATTAATCTGTTCTGTTAAAAAATGGGCTTGATGGCGAGGTGGAGAAAGACGTACTTATATGTCAATGTATACAGACAAATTCGATTCTTAGATTGTTTTGGAGAAATGGATGTCCCAATTGAATGTGTATAATGCTTTAGCAATTATCCTGCTGTTGCTCCCACTTGTTTGCCCAAAGCAATCAGACGCTGCTTCTTCATTTGGCACTAGGCAGTCATTGGAGCTTGTTGTTACGGTGACAGCAGTTGGGCTGGGAGGGGTATTAGAAGGCGAGAAGTCCCATATAAAGCAAATAGAAGTTGTTTCTAAGTATATTAGCCCGATTCGTTTCTTTTCAGACTCATCTGGGTATTTCTTTGTTTATGACGACAAAGGCACCTGTGTTGCGCACGCTACTCAACCCAAACTTATTGGTCGCAATTTATATGACTTGCAGGATGAAAATGGGCAGTATGTGATTAGGGAGATCCTTTCTGTTGGGAATAGCGGAGGAGGATTTATTGAGTACAACTGGAAAAAACCGGATTCAAATGAAACTCATGACAAGGTGGTTTATGTAGCCCCGATACCAGGGACGAGATTGTTCATTGGATCAGGTATTTATTTTTCGAGTCTTAATCACTAAGATATGAAAATAGACAAAACAAAATCCCCAGCAACACCGTTGCTGGGGATTTTGTTTTGTTGGGTAAGCTTTAGAATGGGTACACTAATGCCGAGCTTTGATTTGATGAGGGCTTACCCATCTTTTTATCAATTGCATTGATGCGGGCCTTGGCTGCCTCACGTTGTTCTTTACGATCTGCACGTTTGACTACAGTTGTTAGTAGTCTTTTAGCTGTGTCGTATTTGCCTCGTTTTTCATATATAAGAGAGGCTCGATACATGGCTGTTAGAGCCCATATATTCTCTTGTGGATATTGCCATGCGAGCTTGAGATAATAATCTAAAGCCTCTTCAGTATTCTGCTGAGCCTGCTCCCCTTCGCCCAGCCAGAAGAGAGTCTCTGCTTGCAAGGTTGTAGTCATAGTGGCCTTGTTAGACCACATGGCGAGCAATTGCTCTTTAGCTGCACCAAAATCGCGACGCTGCTGAAAAAGTAAGGCCATACGAAGCCTGGTCATGACGGGGATGTCTACGCCGAGTTCATGCATTTTCTTAAATGTTGTTAATGCACTAGCATTTCGACCGGCGTCCAACTCCAATCGTGTCTTAATGTCAAGCCAGATCATTTTGTTGAATTTGTCCAAATCGTCGCTTTTCACAGAATTGAGATAAAATGCTCCAAGTTGTAGATGCTTACTTTTAACTGCATGGTTGGCGAGATAAAGCAGGCTTTCATTACCAAAGGCCGTTCCATTGAAAAGATAAGCTGCTCGTTTGGCCAAGTCAGGTGAAGCCTTGGTGTCGAATTGCTGTTGCCAGTAGGCGAGCAGTAGTAGTTTGTCTATCGGGTACTCCCTCTGTGAAAGTCTTATAAGTTTGTCTTGCGGTGCACTGATCCAGAAAGGCGCTTCATCGTTTCCGGTTATATTGTGTCCTGCAGCACCAGAAAGAGCCGTGAAAATGGGAGAAATAACATATGACTTGCTTGGTTCTGTCGGAAGGACAATGTTCAAGCTATCCTTGAACTGAATGATACCAGCAAGTTGTAACGCTAAGGGAAGATTTCGCTTTTCAAGTTGACCCCACGTGGAGGAAGCGTTGATAAAATCACCGGTAAACAAGGAAAGTGCCAGTTTGAAATTGTTTAATAAGGTTGCTGTTTGCTCTGAGATCAACATGGAGCCAAGTTCATTATTAATTGATTTGGCAGCTTCACCAGGAGTCATGGAAAGAATGTTGTTGCGGAATTTAGTCCAGGGGCCGGAGTCTGGATTGCCCAGAAGCCAACTAGTGCGAGAAGTAGAGTAGGGGGCTAGTAAATTCCCCTGCCAAAAAGCACTTGCTTTTAAGTAGTTACTATCAATAAGAGGTGTAAGTGATTCCGGGAGTTGGCCATCTTCAATGAATTGGATGACAGTGATCCAGAAGAAGCGAACTGGGGCCTGCTGGATTTCAGACACAAACTGATGGGCTTCTTTGAATTTCTCAAGTGAAGTTGCAGCTAAAGCTCTTACGATCAAGTCCGTATCAGCCTGTGAAATGAAAGGCTGAATCGGCTGTCCATTTTCATTCAGTTGTGTTGGAGGAATTGGAGAGGGCGATTCTTCTGAATTATCTTGATTCATAATGGATACCGTTTTTTGCCAATATTTATCTCCCCACACTTTCATACCAATATCAGCAATTTTAGCTAGTGCACCATGTTGAGCATCTCGCGACAGGCTGTAGTTCGCAGTGTGTGCCCAGTACATCCTTAACCATACGTCTTTCCAGATTTCTTCAAGTCCTGGTTCAGACCTAAATAGTGTACTTAACTCATTGCTGTTTTCCACATGTGATGCAGCTTGGGTAAACCACAGGACTGACTTGGTTAGGTCTCCTAGGGCTCGGTGGGCTTGTCCGCCAAGCCATAGACGATTTGCTTCAGTAGCATTGTCGTCAAATGTAGGTGTCATCTCTACGATTTCAAGGGCTTCCTTTGGAGAATTGAGGTTGAGATAGACCTTAACACGTTTGAGAATAGTTTCTGGGGCATCTTTATCTTGCTCTTGAGAGTATTCCTTCTCAAGTTGATCCCATGCGCCGTATTTTTGGAGCCATTCTTCGAACTTTAGAGTCTGTTTTTGAGCAAATGCTGTCGTTGCAAAGAGAAAAATGGTGCACAGCAGGGGGATGAAGCCAATATGGATAGTTTTTTTCATAAGTAGAATTATTGTTTGTTGTGGTTGTGGACTCAGAATTCTTACCAGTAGGGCTAGAAACATACAACGGGCGTTTTACCTTCCACATTAATAATCTGATTCTGAATTCAATTTTATGGTTAGCATTAAAATTTGAAAATGTGGAAATTTCGACTTTACAATGATTTTTCTTACTTTGTTATGTTAAAAGTTTACATAATTTACATTATGAGACAGTAGTATATGGTGCTGTAATTAATTGATATAAATCTTAAAGCTTGTGCAGTTAGAATGATTCCCGATAAGCGATCGATTTTTTGTATCTGTTCTGAGGATATTTAATAGCAGCTTGCAAGGTTTGGATTCCGATAGTTAGCTAAACTCCCTCTGAGGCTAAATATGGAAGAATCACTACATCGTATGTTTTTTGCAAAATGCTCATTTGTGACGTGTAATACTATTCCACAGAATTGATTCAATCTTCTTAAAGCATAAAAAAAGGCCCCGTTTAGGGGCCTTGATGAGACGTCTTTGGAAGATCTGTCTATTCGGTCTCTTCGTTGACTGTGGTCGCTTCAAGTTGCTTGAGGTATTTGTCTCGGCATTCGTAGGAGCAAAAGACATGTACTTTCTCCCCTTCCTTAACCCGAATGCTTCCGTCCTTCTCGACATACGTGCCGCAGATAGGGTCTTTTGCCATTTCTCCGGAAGCCGCCCTTTTTTTGGTCGTTTCGGTTTTTTCCATTTCTCGTTTTTTCTTGTCGCCCATGAAGAGTTTGTAGACGAGAAATAAGGCTACGCCGATGACAATGAATTTCAGCATGAAGCGCTCCGTTTTCTGTTAATCTTGCCAAATCTTATTGTCTTCCATGCGGTAATCGATGGCATTAAGTGCCTCATCAATATGTGTTCCGTCGGGAAAGACGAAGTCTGGTTCTACTTCTTTCAGTGGTATGAGGACAAATGCCCTTTCTTTTGCGCGCGGGTGTGGCAGGGTCAGGAAATCGCTTTCCAACTCTAAGTCACCCCATGCAATGATATCCATATCCAAAGGCCTAGGGCCACCTGGCTCCTGCCTTTGACGCCCCATTTTGGCCTCAATAGCAGTGCAGGTAGACAGGAATCCCGAAGGAGCCCAAATCTCTGCATCGATTTCCAGCTTGATTATCTGGTTTGTGAACCAGGGTTGATCTTTAATCTCCCCTTGAGGCTCAGTCAGGTAAGTGTGCGAAAACGATTTCAGAGTTATCTCGTCGCCATATTCTTCTAACAACGTCAGTGCGTAGTTCAGGTTCTCTTCGGGGTCGCCCTGGTTGGAACCGAGACTGACGTAGCAGTTTACAGTTTCGATATCCTGGATACCGCCTCCTCGAGCAGATCGTTATTAACGGTCAGGGAAATGCGGAAATAGCCTTCCCCGGGGGCCCCGAAGCCCTGGCCGGGAGTCAGCACGACGCCTGTCTGTTTCAGGACGTTGGTGACAAATTCGGACGAGGTGTATCCTTCGGGAGTGTTGCACCACATATAGAAAGCAGCGTCCGGAACACGGTGTTTGATGCCTACTTTGGTCAGTGCGGCGGAAACAACGTCTCGGCGCTCCTTGTAGATTGCGCGAAATTTCTCGGCGTACGGTTCTCCCTTCTGGAGTGCAGCAATTCCAGCTTCCTGAACGGCCTGGAAGATACCAGAATCTACGTTTTCCTTGATCTTGCCAAGCCCTGCGATGAGGTCTTTGTTTCCCACAGCCATTCCAATACGCCATCCGGTCATATTGTAAGTTTTGGACAGTGAGTGGAACTCAATGCATACGTCCTTGGCTCCTTCGCATTCCAAGATGGAAATGGGCTTGTTGGACGGATCGTAGTATATTTCAGTGTATGCGGCGTCGGAGACAACTATTACGTTGAACTCTTTTGCCTTTTCAATCAGACGATCGTAAAAGTCTTTGGTGGCGGTCGCTGCTGTTGGGTTGTTCGGATAGCAGACGAAAATCATTTTTGCCTTGGCCCAGGTGTCGTCGGAAATAGCATCCAGGTCGACAAGAAAGTCATTTTCTTCTAGCAGCGGCAGGTACTCTACTTCACCGCCGGCAAAGCTAGTGGCGATACCGTATACCGGGTAATTAGGAGTGGCGATGAGAGCCAGGTCGCCAGGATTTATATACGCCAGTGGGAAGTGAGCGATGCCTTCTTTCGATCCGATCAGGCTAACGACCTCCGTTTCGGCGTTGAGGTCCACGTTAAAGCGTTGTTTGTACCAATCGGCAACAGCTTGACGGTAAGACATCATACCTACATATGAAGGATACTGATGGTTAACGGATTTCTTGGCACCTTCGTACAGGGCGTCTATGATGAAATCCGGGGTCGGCAGATCAGGATCGCCGATGCCAAGGCTAATGATGTCCATTCCCTGGGCGGCAACTTCGGCCTTGGCCTTATCGATGGCTGCAAAAAGGTATGGGGGCAGCGTAGAAAGACGGTCGGCAAGCTTGAAATCAGACATTGTAAAGACTCTCCTTAAATTCACTCTGATAGAGCACTTGTCATAAATGGGGTAAGACCGCGTGTCAATGCGACATTGCGCTTTGGGCGGCACCTTGTTAGCTAACAATATACGATGTTTATTTTACGATTATCCATCCTGAACATTTGATTTTCATATTGTCTAATTCATTTTGCGTATCAATCCATAAACAGAATACAAAGGCCAGAGCTAAATTCATGCCTGACAAAGATAAAAACGCTCTACTCTCCCATCGCTGGGTGGATCGTTATCTAGAGCATATTCTAATAGAAAAGGGATTGTCTGAGAACAGTCTTGCCAGTTATTCACAGGATCTGACCTCCCTACTCGCCTTTCTTCAAGACAAATCCTTCAGGTTGGAAGAGTTATCAGATAAAACGCTCTTTTTTTATCTCACATATTTGAGGGCCAAGGGGTTGAAAAGTAGATCGCTGGCTAGACATCTTTCTACTCTGCGTGGCTTTTTTACTTTTGCTATGGATGAGCGGTGGTACAAAGAGGATCCTGGCCATTTGTTGGAAAATCCTAAACTTCCGAAAAAACTTCCGGAATTTCTGACGCGTAATGAAGTCTCCCGCATACTCGCCTTGCCCGATATTAGTACAAAGCTTGGTATGCGTGACAAGGCAATGCTGGAATTGCTTTACGCGGCGGGACTACGTGTGTCCGAATTGATTCAAATGAAGGTTTTGGACTACGATGCCCAAGTCGGTATTTTGAAAATATTCGGCAAGGGGGCGAAAGAGCGATTGGTGCCTATTCATTTCACCGCCCAAGATATCTTGAATCGTTATGTGGAAGAGATTCGCCCTACTTTCAAGCCAACAGAGGACCGCATGTTTCTTAATCGCTCCGGCAAAGGATTAACCCGTCAGGGAGTGTGGAAATTGATCAAGAAATTTGCCGAGAAAGCCGATATAAAACGGAGTATCTCACCCCATACTTTCCGCCATTCCTTTGCTACACACCTTCTTGAAGGTGGCGCAGATCTGCGAACCGTTCAGCTATTGCTCGGGCATTCAGATATCACTGCAACAGAGATATATACGCATATCCAAGCAGGAAGACTTAAAGCTATGCATCAAGAATTTCATCCTCGGTCTGGAATGTAAGGATAGAACAGGACATTATGTCAAATAATCAAAAAACACCTCGTATTACGGCCCCTATTGTCATCACTTCACACGCCAATGCTGATTTTGATGCTTTGGCCAGCATTGTCGCAGCTAGTAAAATTTATCCCGGAGCAACATTAGTCTTTCCAGGTAGTCAGGAAAAAAATCTGCGAAATTTTTTTATTCAAAGCACAACGTATCTTTTTAATTTCAAAATGTTCAAGGATATTGATCCGAAAAGTGTCGAGCTACTAGTCGTTTGTGATACTCGACAGCGGTCTCGTATTTCGCATGTCCGGCCGATTCTTGAAAACCAAAATTTGAAAATTCATCTTTATGATCATCATCCGGATACAGATGATGATCTTGCTGCTGACAAGACTGTTTACCGGGACTGGGGTTCGACCACCACGATCATTACATCAATAATTAAGGAACAAGGAATCTCATTGAATACCGAAGAGGCAACTCTGTTTGGTTTGGGGATTTATGAAGATACCGGTTCCTTTGGCTTTAATACGACTACGCCTGAAGATTTTGAGGCTGCTGGTTGGCTTAAAGGTCAGGGAATGGATATAGAGGTTATTAAAGATCTATTATCTCATGAAATGTCAGCTGAACAAGTAACTAATCTTGGTGAGTTACTACAAAATGCACATACTTATGATATTCATGGTGTTGATGTTGTAATTACTGAAATTTCTACAGATAAATTTGTCCCTGATTTTGCTCTTTTGGTTCATAAACTCATGGATATGGAAGATATTGGGGTCGCATTTGCTCTCGGGCGTATGGCTGATCGTATTCACGTGGTTGCACGCTCCAAAAATCCCGATGTTAATGTTGGACAAATCTGCTCATCCATGGGCGGTGGAGGCCATGCCGCTGCGGCTTCAGCAACTGTAAAGGAAAAGACATTGGCTGAAGTCAGAGATGATTTGTTTGCTTTGTTATACTCTCAGGTGAACCCACAAATTGTGGTTGAGAGCCTTATGTCCAAGCCCGCAATTGCCATTGAAGACAGTCATTCTCTAAGCGAAGCTGTAGAGATGATGACAAGATATGGGCTCAAAGATGTGCCTGTCGTTGGCAAAAGTACTCGCAAGTGTGTGGGGATTATTGGGCAGGCCACTGCGGATAAAGCGGTTGCCCATGGTTTAGGAGATATGGGAGTCGACGAGTATATGAGTCGTTCTTTTGAATCGGTGGACTCGAACACAGAGCTCTATAGGGTTATGGAAATCATACTAGGGAATCGTCAGCGTATGCTTCCTGTGGTTGAGCATGGTGAGATTATAGGTGTTATCACCCGTACTGATCTCATGAATATGCTAATCGAAGAGCCTGCACGCATCCCTGAATCCCTGATGCCAGATAGACGACGCGAGCGGAATATTGCTTCAATGGTTAATAACCGACTGCCGCAAAATATGCTCGACCTCTTAAAAGAGGCTGGCAGTTTAGGTAAAGAACTAGGGTGGGAAGTATATGCCGTAGGTGGCTTTGTTCGTGATATTTTATTGGGGCGTTCTAATCTGGATCTTGACCTTGTTGTAGAGGGGGATGGAATCCATTTTGCCAAGAAGTTGGTTGCCAAGTTGGGGGGGCGTGTTAAGGCGCATCATAAGTTTAAGACTGCGGTAACAATTCTTCCGGATGGTCAACGTGTTGATGTCGCCACAGCCCGTCTTGAATACTATGAATATCCGGCTGCCCTACCAACTGTAGAGCTTTCTTCCATTAAAATGGATCTTTACAGAAGAGATTTTACGGTCAACGCTTTGGCTCTTCGATTGAATCCTGGAAGATATGGTCAATTGGTCGACTTTTTTGGCGCAGAGCGTGATATTCGTAATAAGACAATACGTGTACTGCATTCATTGAGCTTTGTAGAGGATCCCACTCGAATCCTTAGGGCTATTAGGTTTGAGCGTCGATTTGATTTTCAGATTGGTGGTCAAACTATGCGCCTAATTAAAAATGCCATGAATCTTGAATTATTCAGCAAGCTGTCTGGCACCAGAGTAATGCATGAATTACAGCTTATCGTAAATGAGGGCGATCCGTTAGCTTGTCTAAACCGGGTTGGTGAACTTGGTATTATGAAGGCAATCCATCCTTTGTTGGAACTGACAAGGGATCGAATTCATGTACTGACTGAGCTATCTAAGGTGCATAGTTGGTACAAATTGCTTTATCTTGAGCCAGAAGTGGTTCCTTGGAAGCTCTATTTTCTTGGGATGACCATGGGAATTAAACGTGAGCAGATTACGCAAGTTACTGATCGGTTGCATTTTACTAAACGTGAGGAGCGTGATTTCCTTCAGTTGCGTGATATGATCGGTGATGCGCTTATGAAGCTTATGGGATGGCGTGAGGGCAAATCTAAACTGAGCAAGTTGTTTGCCATCTTACACCCAATTCCTGTCGAGGGTGTCCTTTTTCTTATGGCTCGGAGTCGAAAGGAACATATTCGTAGAAATATATCTCAGTATCTTTCTCGGTTGCGTTATATGACCATTGAAATTGATGGAAATGATTTATTGCATTTGGGAATAGAACCGGGGCCGGTCTATTCAAAGATTCTGAATAAAGTCATGGCTGCTAAGATTGATGGTGTCGTAGAAACAAAAGATGAGCAGGTAAAACTTGCAAATCAAGTGCATAAGGATTTTATAAATCACAACTCGGAAAGTGCTGGTTAATTGGCGTTTCATGCTTGCCCTGCGAGCACAAGCCGTGTAGAAAAATCAAGCCGTTGTTGGCATGACTGCAACACGATTGCTAAAGTCTTTTAGAATATTATTGTACTGGATAGACGATGGAAGTTCTGTGGGCGCCATGGCGTCTCGATTACATACTGGGCCCCAAGCCTGACGAATGTGTTTTTTGCATACCGGAGAATACGTCGGAAGACGAAGAGCGATGCATACTTGCTAGAGGTGAGCATTGCTACGTGATCATGAATAAATTCCCATATAATAATGGTCATCTCATGGTCTGCCCATATCGTCATGTAAGCAATCTGACGGATTTGACTTTGGAAGAGTCCAACGATTGTATGTTGTGGCTTAGGCATAGCACCACGGTCTTGGGAAAAGCTTTCAATCCTCAGGGTATTAATATGGGATTGAATTTAGGTGAGGCTGCGGGGGCCGGAATTGCAGCGCATCTTCATTTTCAGATGGTGCCGCGCTGGAACGGCGATGCCTCATTTATGGCGGTGTTTGGAGAAACGTCCGTCATACCGGAACATCTGTCATCGACATACAGCAGGTTGAAGCCGCTGTTTGAGGAAATAACATTTTAAGGAGTGTGTCTAATGCGTTTTATCAAAGTTCTGTTCTTGCTGGCCCTTTTCGTATTTTCTATTCTGTTCTTTTCTCAGAACAATGACGTGCTATTGCAGTCTCTGCAATTGAAATTGGACATCCCATACGCCATGACTCTGCATTCTTTGCCTTTGCCTTTTGGTGTCCTGATTCTTGCTTCTTTTGTTGCTGGTTGTCTTATGACCATGGTTTACTTTGCCGTTGATAAGGTTCGCGCAGGCTCCCGTCTTAAGGAGTGCAAGACTCGTATGGCCAGCCTTGAGCAGGAGTTAAACTCCTTGCGAAACATGCCCATCAGTGAAGAACCCTACACTTCTTCTGAAGAAAAGACTGAAGAGCAGGCTTAAGGAATCCACATGGTCTGGAAGCTGTTCAGTCGCAAAAAGCCGAATGGCTACGAGCAGAAGCTGAAGGCTGCCCGTGAAGCGGGCGGCAGTGAAGCACTGCCCGTGCAGGATACTCGTGCGGCCATTGAAGAGCTTAGTCAGGTTGTTAAAAACAACCCTGAAGCCGTTGAAATCTATCTTGCCCTTGGTAGTTTATATCGTTCTCAAGGGGAGATAGAGCGCGCTATCCAGATTAGAAATAGTCTTATCGTGAGGCCGGGCCTTGACCGCAAGTTTAAGGCTCGTGCTCTCTTCGAATTAGGACGAGATTTCCGCCGTGGTGGTTTTCTAGATCGCGCCGAGAAGGCTTTTGAAGATGCCCGCTCTTTTGGGCACGACCCTACTGCGATTCATCATGAAATGGCCCGGCTAGCCGCCGAACGCGGAGCGTATGAAAAGGCTGCCGATTCTTACGGTCAACTTGCCCTTCCCTTACCTCAGGCACATAGTCTTGTCCGTTTGGCAATGGACTATTTTGAAGAAGGGCAGGACTCTCAGGCGCATAGAGCTCTTCGCCATGCAATTAGAGCTTACCCGGGTGCTGTTGAAGCATGGCTTGAGCAAATAATTCAGGCCTACAAGTGCGGTAACTCCAAAAAAGTTGGAGACATTCTACGTGATGCCCTGGAAAAAGTAGCTCCGGACCTTCGGTTTGTGCTTCTTGAAGGGCTGCTGGAAGCCACGCGTCGCGCTGAACGTGAAGCTGGCCGACTAGCAGACAATGAGCAATGGAGCAAGGTGTGTTCTGACGAGCAGCTTGCCAAGGCTGTTGTTCCGGTGATTGAACAGCAGGACCCGCATGTGTTGTTACTCTACTACGGTGCAGTCTTTCTGTTACGTGTCGATGACGTGGACAATGCCAAATCATGGTTGGAGAAGGCCTTAGTGCTTGAACCTTCGTTTTGGTTAGCACGATTAGAGTTGTTTGAACTCTCCAAAAGTGATCAGACCATGACGCCTTTTTTTAAGGAACAACTCTCATTCTTTATGGGGCATGCTCGTCGGGTTCGACGTTTTTACTGCCGTCGCTGTGGTTTAAAGCGGGACCAACTTTTTTTCAACTGCCCCCGATGCCGCAGTTGGCATTCCATTGCCTTTCGTACTGATTTCTCTCAATAATAAGAATACATATTTCTCGTGGTAAAGAAAAAACTGACCCCCATGCTTGAGCAGTACCTCCGTTTCAAGGAGGAGAATCCAGGCTGCCTTTTATTCTTTCGCATGGGCGACTTTTATGAATTGTTTTTTGAGGATGCGGAGATAGTTGCGCGTTCTGTTCAGATTGCGTTGACAAGCCGTAATCCCAATGATGAAAACCCCATTCCCATGTGCGGTATGCCTCATCACGCTGTGGAGCCATACCTCAGTCAGTTGTTGGAGAAGGGATATAAGATTGCTATATGCGATCAGGTTGAAGATCCAAAAGAAGCCAAGGGGTTGGTGAAGCGCGATGTTACACGTGTTCTGACCCCTGGTACCGTTGTCGAAGATTCCAATCTGAAATCAAAGGCAAATAACTACTTAGGTTCTTTCTATTGGGATTCTAAGAGTGGAGCGGGCGGTATTGCCTGGCTTGATTTTTCCACAGGACAATGGTCCGGTCTTCTTTCCAGGAAAGAGCCTGAATTGTGGCAGTGGATGATGAAAATCAACCCTAGTGAATTGCTTTTGCCGCAGGGGGTTAAGGTTCCTCCGCAGTACAATGAGTTGTCTGGACAGGTGACTGCAGTGCCACTCGGTGTGTATTTCGATTATTCTTCTTCTGCTAATAAAATTAAAGATTTACAAGAATCAACTGAACTTGCCATTCTTGATTTGAATGACAAGCCAGAGCTAGTTCGAGCTTGTGGAGCCCTACTTACATATTTGGAGCATACTCAGAAGAGTGACTTTGGTCATATCGGCGAGTTTAAACCTCTTAATTTAGGCAAGCATCTCCTTCTTGATGAAGTAACCGAGCGTAATCTAGAAATTTTTCGTCGGCTTGATGGTAAGCTCGGTAAAGGCACTTTGTGGAAAGTGTTGGACCGCACGAAGACCCCTATGGGGGGACGTTTGTTAGAGGCCCGCTTGCGTCAGCCGTGGCGAGATATGGCTCCTATTGAAAAGTCTCTTCAATGCGTTACGTTCCTGTTTGATCGGGATCAGTTGCGTTCTGACCTTCGTAACGCTCTTGATTCGGTTTATGATTTGGAGCGGTTGTCCACTCGTGTTTTTCTTGGCCGAGCTAATCCAAAGGATTTCATAGCGTTGCGGCAGAGCCTCAACATGATGCCCCGACTTCATAGTCTGCTGCAGAAGGAAAATTTAGAAACTGCATCTGAGCTTAAGCGTATCATCAAAAAGTGGGATGCTATGGATGATATAGCGGCTCTGCTTGATATTTCTCTTGTGGACTCCCCTCCTCCCGTTATTACGGATGGAGGTTTGTTCAAGAAAGGGTTCGATGATAATCTTGACGAACTGATTGAACTAAATGAGCATGGTGAAGATCGACTTAAGGAGTTGCATGAGAAGGAGTTGACGGCGAACGATATTCCTAAACTCAAACTCGGTTTCAACAAGGTCTTTGGCTATTATTTCGAGGTTTCCAAGGCTTTTAAAGGGCAAGTTCCCGACCACTTCATTCGTCGGCAGACACTGGTTAATAGTGAACGCTATATCACTCCAGATCTTAAAGAGATGGAGGATAAAATTCTTTCTGCATCTGAAGAGCGAAAGTCATTGGAATATAAATTGTTCCAAGCTTTGCGCGACCGCCTTGCCGCAGCCCGGAGCCGATTCCTTTTCATGGCCGATGTTATCGCCACCCTCGATTATTGGCAGGGATTGGCTGAAGCTGCTCGCATTAATGAGTGGTGTCGTCCAGACTTGCATGATGGCATGGAGATCGAGATAGAGAAAGGTCGTCATCCTGTGGTTGAAGATGCTATGGGTGCATCTAATTATATTCCAGGTGATCTGCGAATGGACAAAGAGCGCCGTATCCTTCTTATTACCGGCCCGAATATGGCTGGTAAGTCGACAGTGCTTCGACAGGTTGCTATTTTGACAATCATGGCGCAGATCGGTTCTTTTGTTCCTGCTAAGTTTGCTAGAATTGGTTTGGCTGATCGTGTCTTTTCCCGAGTCGGTGCATCTGACAATTTGGCTCAAGGGCATTCTACATTTATGGTGGAAATGACCGAGACTGCTCGTATTTTGCGGCAAGCAACCAAACGTAGTCTAGTAATCCTTGATGAGATCGGGCGTGGTACAAGCACTTATGACGGTCTTTCCTTGGCTTGGGCCGTGGTTGAAGAGCTTTCCACGCGCGCTCGTGGCGGTATTCGTACGTTGTTCGCTACGCACTATCATGAATTAACCAGTCTTGAGGGTAAGATCGAAGGGCTTCGTAATTTAAATATTGCTGTCAAGGAGTGGAAAGGCGATATCGTTTTTTTACGTAGGCTTGTGCCTGGCCCGGCTGATCGTAGTTATGGTATTGAGGTTGCAAAGCTGGCAGGTGTGCCTCGCCCTGTGGTGGAACGTGCTCGTGATATTCTTGCGAAGTTGGAAGAAAAATCGCAAGAAACTCGGTCAAAAGGGGCTGTGGAGCGTGCGTCACAGACTTTGCTTCCTGGATTTGGTGCCCCGCCCATCGAGATCAGTGAGGAATTAGTTGAGCATCCCATTATCACTCAGCTTACGGAAATTGATGTAGACGGAATGACGCCTATTCAGGCCCTTATGCTAATTAACCAGTGGAAAGATATGATTAAGGGATAGTTATGCGCCCTATTACTATAATAATACCGCTTATTTTGCTTTTTTTCTTTTCTGGTTGTGCATTAGGTAAAAAAGAATGGCCTTCTGCCGTGGAAAGTGAAGATACGTTTACCTTGAAGCTGATGGCGACAGCTGTTCAAAATAATTGTATTTTCATGAAGGTTGTTGTTGATGGAGCATCCCATCGTTTGTACCGGGCCACCATTCAATATGAATATGTGGGGGATGGCGGAGGCTGTGTTGGATGTCCGTTTGTTCCTCGAGATGTCGTTCATTTCACACGCAATCAGACTGAATTCGATATGAGCGGAAATACCTTATCTCTGAGTCTTTGTGGCATTGATCAAGATAAGGAGTATCGTTTTCGTGTTGCTGGCAAAAGTGAGTTGCCTGCTAGTCCTATCGAGTATACAGACGTTTACGTCACCACTCCTTAGGCGTTATTTCCCAAGCGGCTTATGTCGTTTGGTTTCATCGATATGCACAACGAATTAGACAAGACGAATAGTGCATGTTTCAGTGCCATAGTTTACTTATCTAAGGAGAGAGATCCATGCATCATTTTGAATATCGTGATGGCAAGCTGTTCGCAGAGGAAGTCAGTGTCACTGAGTTAGCCGTTGAGTACGGCACCCCCTTGTATATTTATTCCGCTGCTACATTTAAGCGTCATTTTCAAGCTTTTGATTCAGCTTTCGATGGGTTAGATCATTTGACCTGTTATTCGGTTAAAGCAAATTCTAACCTGTCCGTGTTGAAAATGCTTGCTGAAGAAGGCGCTGGAATGGACGTGGTGTCTGGCGGCGAACTTTTTCGTGCTCTTAAAGCAGGAGTACCAGCTGAAAAAATCGTCTACTCAGGTGTAGGCAAGCGTGCTTCCGAAATTCGTGAAGCTCTGGCTGCAGGTATTTTGATGTTTAATGTGGAGTCCCAGGCCGAGTTAGTAAAGATTAACGAAGTGGCTGGTGAACTGGGAAAAGTTGCCCAGATCAGCATCCGTATCAACCCGGATGTTGATCCGCAGACCCACCCTTATATCTCCACGGGTATGAAAAAGAATAAGTTTGGCTTGGATATTGAGAATTCCCTCAAAGCATACAAAATGACTATGGACATGGACAATGTTGAAGCCATCGGAATGGATTGTCATATCGGCTCTCAGCTGACCAATATTGATCCGTTTTTAGAGGCTCTTGATAAATTGCTGGCATTCTATGAAAAACTTAAAGAATCCGGTTTAGAGATCAAGTACCTTGATCTGGGGGGCGGCCTGGGCATTAACTACGACGAAGAGGAACCGCCCCATCCGACAGAATTCGGTAAAGCTCTTGCAGACAAGCTTGCCGATGTCCCGTTGACTGTTATATTGGAACCAGGCCGTGTGATCGCGGGGAACTCAGGCATCATGGTCACTGAGGTGGTCTACACTAAGTCCAATCCGACTAAAAACTTCCTTATCGTTGACGGTGCTATGAACGATTTGGTTCGTCCTAGCTTGTATGGTTCTTTTCATCGCATTGGCGAGGTAGTGCTGCATGGTCGTGAGGTTAAGGAGTACGACGTTGTTGGTCCAATATGTGAGTCAGGAGACTTTTTAGCCCGAGAACGCGAATTGCCGGGTATTGAGCAGGGAGAGTTGTTGGCCCTCTACTCTGCCGGCGCATATGGTTTTACTATGTCCTCAAACTACAACTCAAGGCCGCGTGCATGCGAGTTGATTGTGGACGGCGACAAAGTTGTTGTTGCTCGAAAGCGCGAGACTTACGAAGACTTGATCGCAAACGAACTCTAGAAGATAGGGCCGGGAGTTTGCTCCCGGCCCTTTTTTGTTGGAGGAGATATGGCTCGGCTCAATTCATTTTATTTTCCCGCTGAAGACTGGCCCTCCCTTGTGGGAGATACTGTATTGTTTAAAGGGAACGAAGCGCGTCATATGTTGACTGTCCTTCGTACAGAAACAGGTCAGACGGTTCGCCTATTCGATGGTGAAGGGTGTGAAGGGTTGTTCCTAGTTAAAGAAATCGACAACAAGCGAGCCTTGCTTGAAGCATTGCAAATCAATGAATTGCAACGTCCGGAAACAGGGGTGACGCTTGCTATTGGTTGGGGTAAATCCAAGCGACGCAATTATTTGTTTGAAAAGGCGGTTGAACTGAGGGCGTCAGGCATAGCCTTCTGGGATGCTCGTCGAAGTCAGGGAAAAATTCCGGATCAACCCAAAGACACATGGCGGGAGAAATGCTTACAAGCGGCCAAGCAGTGTGGCAATCCGTATATTCCTGAACTGATAACACTTGGAGATATTAGTGAGCTGGTTGCTTTTGCTCAGAGTTTCGACCATTGTTACATCGCGTGGGAGTCTGAGAAGGCAACTACTCCCTTGGCTCCGGTCCATATGAGAAGTGGCAAGTGTCTGGTAGTCATCGGCCCTGAAGGTGGCATGGAAGACAAGGAAGCAGGTCTTTTGCTGGATACAGGCTTTGAGCCGGTCACATTGGGTGACTCCATTTTACGGTGGGAAACGGCTGCTGCCTATTGTTTGAGTCTCAGCTGGTTTGCAAGGCAGGAATCGAAATGAAGTTGGAAATAGAAGACGCCCAACCATTGGCTGACCGTATACGACCTACTTCTCTGGACGATTTTGTCGGCCAGGGACATATTCGTAATCGAATTGAAGCGATAACGCAGTCTAAACGATTACCTAGCCTTCTCCTTTTCGGTCCTCCAGGGTGTGGTAAATCTACCCTTGCCCTTTTGTTGGCCAAAATATCAGGCAAACGCAGTCTGCGTGTAAGCGCTCCAGAAGCCGGCTTGACTGCGTTACGTAAGCGTTTGCCTGGGCACGATATTTTGATTCTTGACGAATTGCATCGATTTTCCAAAGCACAGCAAGACTTTTTTCTTCCCATTCTTGAAACCGGTGAGATCACACTACTGGCTACGACTACGGAGAACCCTTCATTTAGTGTTACACGCCAACTTCTTTCGCGACTTCATGTGTTGCGTCTGCGTCCTTTGAGTCGTGGAGAGTTAGCCCAGGTTGTTGTACGCGGCGCAGCAGAATTGAGTTTGGAGTTGGAAGAAGATAGTCAGCAATTATTGGCAGCCATGTCTGGCGGTGATGCTCGTACTTTGCTGAATTTACTTGAATATACTGCTCAATTGCCAAAAGATCAGCGAAACGCAGAAAAATTGCGAGAATCACTACCCGAGATAGTCGTTCGAGGTGATCGTGATGGTGACTCTCACTACGAGCTAGCTTCTGCGCTTATCAAATCTATTCGGGGTAGTGATCCTGATGCGGCCCTCTATTATCTAGCTTGTTTACTTGAAAGTGGTGAGGATCCCCGGTTTGTGACTCGTCGTCTCATTATCTCTGCCTCCGAAGATGTCGGATTAGGAGATCCTAATGCGCTGCCTCAAGCCATGGCCTGTCATCAGGCTATTGAAGCTATTGGTATGCCTGAAGGATTCATTCCTATGGCACAGACCGCAGTATATCTTGCATTGGCCCCAAAGAGTAATTCTACTTACGCAGCTTATCGTACTGCTCAAAAAGAGGTTCGTGAGAATGGCCCTAAACCTGTTCCACTTCACCTGCGAAATGCCACCTCTGCTTTGCAGAGGGAGTGGGGCTATGGCCGTGGGTATCTGTATCCACACAACTTTCCAAGGTCATGGGCAGATCAGGATTACTTGCCTAATGAGTTGACGGGGCGTAAGTTTTATCATCCCAAGGACCAGGGGGAAGAACCTCGTCTTCAAGCTTGGCTTAGACAGTTTAAGAAATCTCGTTAGTGTATGATGATCAACTAGAAACTCCTTTATCTTTTAGCGAGATAAAGGAGTTTGCTTATTCTCCACTGTAACCTGTTTAAGCTCTTTTTTTGTATAATTTTTGCCATTCATCTAAGAATAGAATGGCTGTATCCAGTTCTGATAGCTTTCCTTGCTGTTGTCTGACTGCCCAAACAATATCATCAAAAGAAGTGCTTTCTGGTAGTCCTAGTTTGCCAAGTAACTGTTTAATCTTAGTGGCGAGTTCAGGCGGGAAATTTGCTGGCAGATTTGAGTCTGTATGCTTTGGGGGCCATCCTTTCATTCGTTGGGCGGTAAATTCCAACAATGTGCGCATGCGCGTCTGATAAGTATGCTCTTTGAGCACGCGCAATTGAGATTTCACGGCAAAGGATTCACGTTCTTTTTGGTTGTTGAGAAAATAATCAATCTTTTCGATTAGTTCTTCAATTGATGCGAAGGTTGCCAGTTCGTCTTTGGCAAATGCTTCATTAAGCAGGCTGCGCTCGTCAACCAACTGAAATGCCCCGCATGCAGCCAATTCAAATGTGCGCGGGTTAACGAAGTCACCGAAGGTTACTAATTTCTTTGATTGAACGCTGGAATGCAGATTGAGATTAACTTTGGTGGCGTTGAAAATTTTCACGCAATCTTCGGGGGAAACACGTGCTCCGTTCATTTGGACAAGAGGTTCGAGAACATGGTCTCCTTCCCATTCTGTGCCCCATATTTTAATGTCGTAATTGACCATTTCCTTGAAGGCAATTCGACGATTAGGATAGCCTGCCCCCATAAATGAAATATCTGATCCGAATTTTTTCTGTTCGACAGAAGTGAGTTTTATAGGTTGGTGAAAATCTGGCTGGGCTGCCAGAGGCAGATAGAGAGCGTTTGGTTGACCAATGGCGGCTAGCTCTTCAAAGAAAGGCTCTTTTTGGATAACGGCAAAAATATCATAGAAAGGTGCAAATGATTTCCAATAGGTAAACAATCTATAGTCTTCAACAAACCACATGGCTGTTGTTACACCATCCCGCCTCAAACGTTTGAGGGCCTGATGGTTCAGTGGTGCTTGTGCCATGGCAATGACCAGATCAGGCTCAAAGGTCTCGACTTTGGCTAGGACGGATTGACTAACTACATTAAGGAAGGAGTTTTGGAGATAGCTCAATCGATCTGTAGTTACCTTAAGTGATTTGAGTGATTCGTATGCAGAGTGGAATTCAGGAGCCTCGAAGATTTCCACTATATGGTTATCCTGTCGCAAGGCCGAAGCAACGTATCTACCAATTGGGAGTGAGCCTCCATAAAGTGGTAAGACAACCAAAATACGTAAATTTTTCATGCTATAATCCAATGGATTTTCCTGGTTCGCTATCCATGATCCAGTCGTTTTCACGGTATAGACGTTGTGCGAAGACGGTTTCCATATCTGAGGCTTCCCCCTTCCCTGTTAGAAACTGTTCAATGAAAGAGCGGAATTTTATGCGTTGCTCGGCATCAGGGTCATTTCCGGCCACGGGAGTATAGACTTGTCCTAATGTGTCGAACTCAGATGTGAATAGTGTTAGATTTGTAGGACAATGCTCAGGTTTATGAGTGACAAGAAAACGCTGAAATTCTTGCGAATTGAAAGAATTACCGCATTTAACATCATAGATGCATGGAGCTGTTTCTAGGCACGGTAGGCAGTCTGTTGAGGCTTGGTACACCAGATGTCCAGTTCCATATGGGCCTGTTTCAAAGCACCATGCAGAGGACAGAAAAAAAGCACGGACAGGAGTGCCGAGATGGGCAGCCAGATGCATAGTTCCTGTATCAGGAGTCACGAGCATATCAAGAGAACCGACTATATCCACCAAGTCGGTCCATTGAGTTTTACCTGCCATGTTTGAAGTTGTTTTTTGAAGTGCAGATGGTAGTGATTTGATGACAGCCTTTCCTGCGCCCTCTTCGGCGCCCCCTCCAAGAAGTGTAATTCTTTCGGCTTGCTGACTACGTGCAAAAGTTGAAACTACTTGTGCTAATGTATTGACTGGAAGAGAACGTCGTGATTCGCGCCCAGCTAGGACTACCCCTATTCCGCCCCCTTTGGGAGATGCTATAGGATTGACTTTTTGGGGGCTGATCATATCCGGGCAATATCCGGCCCAGAAATCCACCAAGTTGATGCCAATGCGTCTATAGTCAGACCACCGCATGGCCATGGAGGGCCATATTCCTACTAGTTCCTGACCATTTTTCCATGAATACCCCTTAACTCTCTCTGGTTCAAATAACGCTGCGATACGAAAATTGAGTGGGGAAAAGTTAAGATTGAATATTGTTTCAAAATTAAGGGATGTTAATTGAGAGAAGGCAGACACATTGTCCACGAGCATGGTACACATTGCCTCCGGGCCTGTCAGGCCTGTTCCATGACAAGCAATGGAGTGAACAGTCACATTGGGGTAGATCAGTTGAGCCAATGAAGACAACGAGTTATCCACGCACAGATGTACATTTGCTTTCTCACGAGCGCATAGTGTGGCCAAAAGTCGTTTGGTCTGAATGAGGTCGCCGAATCGGGCAAGTTGTATAACTAGATAGTGTTTCATATTTTTTTGTGTCAATTTTCTACCGTATTTCCGGCAGATAATGCAAGAAGTGGGCAATTCCCGTTTTACATGTTCGCTTGCATTCGTTATCAAGAGTCATGCAACATTATCCCCTTTTTGTGAATCTGGAAAATAGGCATTGCTTGGTGGTCGGTGCCGGAGGCGTTGGAAAGAGAAAAATCCGCTCCCTGATTGATTCCGGGGCGGGGCGCGTTACTGTCATTGATACACGTCCTGCCGATGCAGAGCTTGCACATATTCTTGGTTCGGGAAATGTTGAATTCCAGTGTCGCCCTTTTCAAGATCAGGATGTAGATGGGAAGTTTCTAGTCATTGCCTGCACCTCAAGTGATGACGTCAACTCCCGGATCGGCAATATTTGTAATGAGCGTCAAATTCTTTGCAACATTGCGGATGATCCGGACATGGGCAGTTTCATCGTACCTGCTACGTTTCAGCGCGGTGATCTTGTGCTTGCTGTGTCCACATCGGGGAAGAGCCCGGCTATGGCTCGTCGGATTCGTCTGGAATTAGAGGATTATTTCGGTGATGAGTACGCTTTTATTTTAACTATAATGGGGCGTCTTCGCCCGCTTATGCTTAATTTGGGAATGGAGACTAAGCACAATACCGCTGTGTTTCGTAAGTTGGTCAACTCCAAACTTTTGGAAGCTTTGAAGCGACAAGACCTTGACGCAGCGCAGGAAATACTTAATGAATCTTTGCCCCAACCTTTGCACGCCAACATTCCGGAGCTGTTAGATGGGCTTGTTTGAACTACTGCACATCGTGATTATCGCCCTGTATGGACTGGGCACAGTGCTGTTCCTCACAGGACTTGGCACCGGCAATGATCGTTTAAAAAAAATAGCGGTCTGGCTGGCTGTCGCTGGTTTTGTCATGAATACTGTCGACTTATCGCTTGTTGTAATGCAGGATCACGCCGCTTTGTACGCGGGTAAATTTTATTTCAATATTCTGGCTTGGTGCGTACTCGCTTTGTATTTTTTCCTATGGTGGCGATTGCGTTTGGAGTTTCTCGCTATTACTGCACTGCCTTTGGCCTTACTCCTTTTTATAGCCTCGTTGGCCCTTGGTGGAGTCCGGGTGAGCATGCCGCCGGAATTGACCGCACTTTTCTTCAGTCTGCATATCGGTTCGCTTATTTTGACTTTGGGTGTTCTGATTATGGCCTTTGGGGCTGGTGTAGCCTTTATTCATTACAATAAGAAACTTAAAACCAAGGCCGGTTTGTCCAGCATGGGCAAAGATGTTCCTTCGTTGGATAAGTTTGACAGAGTTAACCGTTGGGCCGTTGTTATCGGCTTTCCACTTTATACTCTAGGTTTGTTTTCTACATTCTTTTGGTACTGGATTGCACCAGATAAGCAGTTTTCTTGGGATGTCATGAAGATCGGTTCTTTGGCAGTATGGTTTCTGTTCGCCTTTCTCTTTCACCAGCGGGTAGTGCTGGGATGGCGCGGGCGCAAACCAGCCATCCTTGCCATCTGGGTCTTTTCGGGCATGTGCATTTCCCTTATTCATCACACGATTACTTTTAGAGCCCTGCCATGAATAGAAAGATCATACTTATAGGACTCAATCATCGCACCGCAGGAGTGGATGTACGCGAAAAGTTCGCCCTGACCGATGTGGATAACTTTGAGAAAGGATTGATGGCGCATTGCCCTGTTCGCGAATGTATGTGCCTCTCCACCTGTAATCGAGTGGAGATTATTGCTATTTCCAAGCGTGTGCCTGAACGTGAAGTTGTTGAGGCAATTATTCAATATTGGGCTGCAGTTTGCAAAGGTTCCCCGGAAGTTTTGATAGATAATACTTATCAGCACAGGGAGTTAGATGCAGTCAAACATCTTTTTACTGTGGCGTGCAGTCTTGACTCTATGGTCATGGGAGAACCACAGATTCTTGGACAGCTTAAAGATGCCTATCGAAAAGCTGCTGATGAAGGAACTGCTAAAACGATCATAAATCGATTGCTTCATAAGTCTTTCTCCGTAGCTAAACGAGTGCGCACCGAAACAGCAATCGCATCCAGTGCGGTTTCGATCAGCTATGCGGCTGTTGAGCTTGCTAAGAAGATTTTTGGTAATTTGGATGGCACCCGTGCAATGATGGTTGGTGCTGGCGAAATGGCTGAATTGGCTGTCACTCACCTCCTTCAAAATGGAGTTCAGGACACGATTGTAGCCAATCGCACACTTTCTCGAGCTAAGGAGTTGACTCAATCTTTAGGTGGTGAAGCCATTCAGATTGAACACCTTCCTGATCGTTTGCATGAGGTGGATATTGTTATTAGTTCTACTGGTTCTCCAGTGTCAGTCATCAAGGCCAAAGATGTAAAAGCCGTACTCAAACGACGTAAATTTAAACCTATGTTTTTTATCGATATTGCCGTTCCACGTGATATCGACCCTGACGTTAACCAACTGGACAACGTATACCTCTACGATATTGATGATTTAAAAGAGGTTGTGGAAGATAATATGGCCCAGCGTCAGGAGGAAGCAAATAAGGCTCGTGCTGTGGTTGATGCTGAAACTATGATATTCAGCAATTGGCTCAATTCGCTGGCGCTTCAACCGACAATTGTTGATTTAGTGGACAAGAGTGAAGAAATCGCTCTTCGTGAACTGAGCAAGACCTTGAAAAAGATCGGTCCTGTGAATGAAAAGACGCGCAAGTCTCTCGAAACACTAGTGCTATCTGTTGGAAGAAAGTCCCTTCACGAGCCCATTTGTTTCTTAAAACGACGCACTCAGGAAGAAGGGGCGGCTGAGCGCTTTATTGATTTGGCTCGTCGCATGTTTAATCTTGATGACGAGACAGTACCTGTAACGGCACATCAGAATCGGAAAGCAAATACTTGCACCCCTGAAGATATTGAACATCTCATTGATGTATCAAAAAATAAGGAACAATAATGCGCACCTACCTCTTAGACGATATTTCTGAAGACGATTTTATCAAGGTTCAGAACGCTTTTGATGAACTGGATTTGCGTGGTCCTATCGATGGGATTTATTATCTGCCTATGTCCGAAGAACTTTTGCAGCAGGAACAGAAGGATCACCTAGACGAATGCGGTCCTTATTTTATGGCTCTTGAATTAGTTGATGGTATTTCTGAGAAACAAGTTCGATTGGAGTTGTTGGTTCGTGGTCGCAATAAGCTTCGTTGTTCTTGCGTCACTTATGCGACTGCTGAGCAGCGTAAACATATGATCGAGTATCTCGATCAGTTTCTGGACGAGCTTGAAATCTACGTTTAGCATGACGGGTGCGTCCATAGATATCCCGCACTCACTGCAGGAATTACCACCTAAGTGGGCGCATTTTTGCCTTCACATTGAGCAATTTGTTCGCGATGAGTTGTTCTTTGAACTTGGTCAAAAAAAGCTTGTCGTGGCTTTCTCCGGCGGAGTGGACTCAACTGCCCTACTTCTCTGTTTATATTATCTTTCCCAAAAGAATAATGGCAATATCATTGCTGCCCATCTCAATCATCAGCTTCGTCCTGAGTCGACTGATGATGCGGTGTGGGCTGCTAATCTATGCAGCCATCTTGGAATTACATACATTCAAAAGGATGTTGATGTCGCGTCGTTGGCTGAAAAGATGGGAATTGGAGTTGAAGAAGCTGGGCGAAACGCACGATATAATTTTTTTCATTCCGTAAAGGATGACAATCAAGCAGACGCTATTGCTGTAGGACACCATCTCGGTGATTTGTGCGAGGATGTGCTCATGCGTTTGATTCGCGGCACAGGGTGGCCCGGCCTGTCTGGTATGGAGGGCTGGGATGAGAAGCGAAAACTGTTCCGCCCTTTCCTTTTGACAAACAAAGGGAAGCTAGAGGCATTTCTTAGTACTATTGGTGCGACTTGGCGTGAAGACTTGAGCAATTCGGATCAGGCTTGGACCCGCAATCGTGTTAGGTGCACCTTGCTTCCTCTTTTTCTCAAAGAAAATCCCAATTTCCCGAAATCTATAGCTCGTCTTTGGAAGTTGGGCAGGATAGATAAGGCTTTTTGGGATGACTTTACTGCTGAAACACCAAGTACCATTCTTCACAAGACTTTGGAGTCTAGCCATCAGGCCGTACGGTTGAGAATGTACAAGGCTGCCCTAGATTCTATAGGTAAAGGACAGGCATTGGCCGACACTTTATTTAAGCTGGATGAGGCCTGGCAGGAAAATAGAGTGGGAGTTGTCTTTCAGTTTCCTAATGAAAAAACCGCAACAATTACATCTTCTGGTGTGGTTTTCTCCTCCAAGCATTGACTTCCTTTCATCACCGGTATAATAGCATGTGATCTTTTGCACAATGTGCCGGTTTGCACTAGTGGCATACCGATTTTTATCATCAGGAGGAGTTAATTATGAATATTCTGATTTTCGGCCCCAACGGCTCCGGTAAAGGCACCCAGGGCGATATCGCCAAGGACAAGTACAACCTGGACCACATTGAGTCTGGCGCTATCTTTCGTAAGCACATCGGCGGTGGCACCGAGCTCGGTATGAAGGCCAAGGAATACATCAACAAGGGCGAGCTTGTTCCTGATGACATCACCATCCCCATGGTTCTCGACGTTTTGGCCGGTTCCACTCAAGGTTGGCTGCTCGATGGTTTCCCCCGCTCCCTCGTTCAGGGTGAAAAGCTGTGGGAAGCTCTGCAGAAAGACGGTGTAAAGCTCGATTACGTCATCGAGATTAAGCTGCCTCGTGAAATTGCCAAAGGCCGCATCATGGGACGTCGTCTCTGCGAAAACAACCCCAATCACCCCAACAACGTTGGCATTCCCGTTATCGCACCTGATGGCGACAAGTGCCGCGTGTGTGGTGGTGCTCTGACCGCTCGTGAAGACGACCAGGACGAAGCTGCAATCGATGTTCGTCATAACATCTACTACGATGAAGAGACTGGCACAATGGCAGCTTGTAACTACTTTAAAAACCTCGATGGCGACTTCAAGTTCGTTGAACTGAACGGCGAAGATTCTATCCAGGAGATCAAGGATTATTTGATCAGCCAGCTTGACTAGTTTCTACTTTTTTAGAAATGCTTAAGACCCTTTCGAGTTTCTCGAAAGGGTCTTTTTTTGGGTTATGACACTGAGTTTATATATGTGCTATTCGGTAACATATAATAAATTAGGTAAGCGAAATGATCGCCCTATAATATCTGATCCAAAATCAGATTCTTGGTCACCGAAGTTCGCGATTATTTGAACATCGCTTGTATTTTGGATTTGGTTTATTATTCGAGTCTTATACTGCTTTGCAGTGAGTTTTCGGTCCCACTCTTCCTTGAAGAAGATTCCTGTCCAATTGTCATACCCCTGCCCTTTGAGGTTTCGTAGTGTTTGAGAACGTTGAAAGACGTTTCGGCCAGTGACTATGAAAATATCCACCCTGTCTACATATTTTGCATAAAGCGATTGTATTGGAGCAATGGCAGGAATATTGGCCATATTTACCCACTGCTCCCATAGAGACCTACGGAATTGAAATCCATTTCTTTGATAGAATGAATAGTTATTTAACAACGTGTCATCAACATCAAAAACAATGGCTGGCTTGTTATATTGCCTCGATTTAAGTGTCTTTGCGATAAAAATATCTGCTTCAATGGACAACTTAAGAACGTCTTTGTCGTATTGTCCGTTGTAGTAGGCTGCAACAGCATCCATGTTGGTTTGGAGATTAACCGGACCATTTGTCGTAGTTATCTGGGCCGTGCATCCAGTTAAAATCATTACCAAGATAATGAGGTTTAATATATATTGCTTCATAGTTCATCTATTCTAACCAAAAAAAGGGAAGGACCGCTAGGCCCTTCCCTTTTTTTGATTGATATAAGCTTAGACTGATCTAGGCTTCGGTTTCCTTAACTGCTTCGCAGCCTGGGCCGAATCCAAGTAGGATTGGGCTGGCTACGAAGATGGAGGAATATGTACCGACGACGACACCGATGAGCAGAGCCAGTGCGAAGTCGTGGATGACGGCACCACCAAGTACGTAGAGACATGCCACGACCAACAAGGTAGTCAGGGAGGTCATAATCGTACGCGACAGAGTTTGGTTTATTGATCGGTTAATAACCTTTCCAAAGGAATCACTTCCCTTCCGTGCTATGTTATTCTCACGAATACGGTCAAATACGATGATGGTATCGTTGAGCGAGTAACCAATGATGGTCAAAAGCGCGGCGATGATGGTTAGATCGAACTCTTTGCCTAAAATAGAGAAGATGCCGACTGTGATCATTACGTCATGTATCAATGCGGCAACTGCACCTAAAGCATAGTTGAGTTTGAGGTACCAACAGAGACCTACTGTGATTACCATTGCGGCCACAATTAGGAAGCCCATGTCAAAACCGAGCATACCAATTCCGTAGATAGAAAAGCCCAGAGCGGCAGCCATAATGCCTGCTGCGGTCCAACGCTGTTCAAATCGACCAGAGATGTATACGGCAATGATAAGCACTGCATAGAAAAGAGCTTCAAGAGCTTTAGTGCGCAGGTCTGCTCCTACTTTGGGGCCAACCATTTCTAAACGTTGGATTTCAAAACCGGTAGCACCAAGATTTGAGCTTAAAGCTTCGGACACCTTACCACGTACTTCCTGAGAAGAGATATCTGAACTCGAAGTTCGAATAAGGTATTCATGGTCTCCTTCCAAGCCCAAGGTCTGAATAACCAGCCCGGGGAGTTCAACCCCCTTCATGGCGTCTTTAACTTCTTTAATGTCTTGGGCCTTATCGATCTTCACCTGGACAATCATGCCGCCGGCAAAGTCGATGCCATACTTAGGGCCACCCTTGAGTGCAAGGGAGCCTACACCGGCCAGAATGATAATCGCAGATAAAATAAAAGCGATTTTCTTGAAGCCGATGAAGTCGATATTGGTATCGGGTTTAATTACTTGCAGTCCCATGATCTACTCCTAAATGCTCAGCTTGGCGTCGTTGGCGCGGTTCTTCAGGTACAAGTCGAACAGAATGCGCGACACAAAGATGGCCGTGAACATGGAGGTAATGATGCCGAGCGTTAGGGTGACGGCAAAGCCGCGAACCGGACCAGTACCGAATTGGTACAGGATGATGGCAGCTATGACTGTAGTCACGTTGGCATCAAGAATGGTCAGTGTGGCTCGGCCATAACCTTCGGCAAGTGCTGCTTTCGCAGTCAGTCCACGTCGCAGTTCTTCACGGATACGCTCAAATATGATGACGTTAGCATCTACAGCCATACCGATAGTCAGGATGATACCCGCAATACCCGGTAGAGTCAGTGTGGCGCCAAACGCAGCAAGGCCACCGAGAATCAGCATTATATTAAGACAGAGCACCACATCGGCCACAAAACCCGCAAAGCCGTAGTAAATGACCATAAAGGCCAGCACCATGCCCATACCGATAAGGGCTGACATAATTCCCTTATCGATGGACTCTTGTCCCAAGGACGGACCAACCGAGCGTTGTTCCAAGATTACAACTGGCGCAGGCAAGGATCCGGCTCGAAGGACGACTGCGAGATCGCGAGCTTCTTCACGGGTAAACTGCCCCGTGATTGAAGCGCGACCGCCAGAAATCTTCTCTTGAATGACCGGCGCAGAGTATACTTTTCCATCCAGTACAATGGCCATGCGTTTATTTACGTTATCAGCCGTGAGGTTGGCGAAGATGGTGCCTCCGCGATTATTAAACGTAATGGAAACGTACGGCTGGTTCCAAGTGTCGAGTTGAACCTTGGCATCGGTGATATATTCGCCTGTCAGCACAGAGTCTTTTTTTAGAACAATCGGAGATTCTGTGTATTCCCCGTTGGCCTGTCGGTTTAAAATGACAGACAGTTCGCGACCGGGGGCCAGAATGCCCTTGAGGGCTTTTTCCATATCAGCGATGTCGTCCACCATTTTGAATTCGAGGTGAGCGGTTTGACCGATGATTTTAATGGCTCGTTCTGGATCCTGAAGGCCAGGCAGCTGCACTTGAATGCGGTTGCCTTGCTGCTTACGAATGTCCGGCTCGGCGACGCCAAATTGGTCAATACGGTTACGGATTGTCTTAATAGCTTGATCCATAGTCAATTTGGCAATCTCTTCCTTATATTGAGGAGGAACAACCAAAGTGAACTTGACCTTGCCGTCATCCATGGACTCCATGGACTCGACATCGAATGGACTGTAGTTTTTTACAGCTTTTTCAAATTTGTCCTGCTGATCCGCCTTGAGTAAAACAATTTCGATGCGAGTGTCGGAAATGACGTTCGGACGCAGCACAAAAATTTCTTCGTCCCGTGCTGCAGCTTTCAGGTCATCGCCGAGTCGGGCGAGATTGTTGTGCATGGCCGTATCCATATCGACACCGAGGGTCAGATGAATACCACCTTTTAGATCAAGGCCGAGGTTGACAGGATTGCCGGGCAACATTTTACCCAGTGCGGACCCTGACACTCCAGGCAGGGATGGCATCATGTATGCCAAACCCAAAGCCAGTACTACCAGGGCAGTGATGATTCTCCAACGCAGACTCTGCATGAAAACTCCCTTAATAAGAACATGTTACAGCCGAAACAATAGAACTTCGTTAAACGCAAACGCGGATCGGGCCATTTCTAATAAATGGTCCGATCCGCACGGAAGTCCTATTTCCTGGCTGTCAAGCCTACTTCTTTTCGTCTGCTGCGGGTTTGCCGTCCTTGTCGGCGACGAAACCGCGCTTGATGACAACATTGACGCCCTGGGCGATCTCGATGGTGAGATTGTCACCGTCGACATCGACGATGGTGCCGAGGATGCCACCATTGGTCCACACTTTATCGCCCTTCTTAAGGGCGTCCAGCATGGCCTTGTGCTGTTTCTGCTTTTTCTGCTGGGGGCGGATGAGAAGGAAGTAGAAGATAGCGAACATCAAGACCAGCATCGGCAGCGGACCACCAAGAATACCAGCCATGCCGCCAGCCTCTGCACCACCAGCGGGCGGAGCCATTGCGTAGGCTACGGAATCGAAGAACATAGTTCCTCCCAAACAGGGTAATTAAAGTTTCTTGTCAGCTATCTAGCAAGGAACGTACAGATTGCCGTACGGGCGATGCGAGAACGGACGAATTTTTACGAAGTTCTCGCTCATTATTTCCTTGCTGTCCAGCTTCAATTCTTTGGCGTAGTCTTTGGCTAGTTCCTCAATGACTTTGAGGTCTTCGGAATCGACGGGTTGCGAGTGCAAACCTGGGCCGAGTTGTTCCTTGGGAACTTCGCCGCGAACATAGATCACGCCGCCATGCATCCCTGTTCCGAGACTTCGTCCCGCAACAGGCGCATCAGGCTTATCAGAAAACATACCCAAGAGCAAAATAATTCCGCCAGCCATGTACTCACCGAGGAAGTCTCCGGCCTTGCCTCCAACCACGATTTTTGGCTGGTGGTCCATGTATGCCTTCATATGGATGCCAACTCGGTACCCCACGTCGCCCCGGATGAATATTTCACCGCCGCGCATGGCATAACCGATGACGTCTCCCGCAATGCCTTCGATGACCACACGGCCATCATCCATGGTATTGCCTACGCCGTCTTGTGCATTATTGTGTATACGAATGTAAGGGCCGCGCATGAAGGCGGCTAGATCCTGACCTGGCACGCCGTATACATCGAAACGGATGTCACCTTCCATAGCCGTACCAATGTAGCGCTGGCCGTTACATTCTTTAATAATGAAGTGGTTAACACCTTCTTTGGCTAATGCTCGAATCTCTTTATTAAACTGCTTGTAATATGTGCGCCCTGCCGTCAGGGTTTTCTGCTTAGTTTTAGCTGTCATGTTAGTCCTCCAGGTCCACGATAACGGGTTCACCTGCCTTGGGCATCCAGACTCGATCCAATTCGGGACAGACATCGCGAACGGCGGATTCTTCACTTGACATGAAAACCATGTCGTCTTTCTCGGCTACCAGCAGCGGGCGCAACTTGATTCGGTCGTTGAGCCCCATCAAACGATTGTTGTCTGCAACGAGAATGGCAAATGGACCATTAAGCATACCTGGACCATAGGTCGCGCGCAGGGTTTTGTACAACTCCTGATCTTCTTTATCCATGCGCTCAATTTCGTCCCAGAATGGCGGCGCAAAGCATTTGGCTGCCATCTCCCAGGATAGGCCGTGTTTTCTAATGAGCAGGTCGAGTTCGTATGCTACGACTTCCGTGTCAGTCATCATGGTGCACAGGTAGTCGTGTTCGCACAAGTAGCGACGGTTGATGCCGTATGAAGATATCTCGCCATTGTGTACAATGGACCAGTTTAGGATAGTGAACGGATGTGCCCCGCCCCACCAACCGGGGGTGTTGGTTGGGAATCGATTGTGGCCAGTCCATATGTAAGCCTTGTACTCTTCCAGTCTGAAAAGATCGGCTATCTCTTCGGGAAAACCAACACCTTTGAAGGCGCCCATATTTTTACCTGAAGATACAACGAACGCACCGTTTATAGTGGTGTTTATCTTCATGACTACAGCAACAATGTAATCTTCTTCTGGTAATTCCGCGTACTCGTTAAGTGGACGTTCTGGTACAGTGACAAAGTAACGGTTGAAGGTCGGCGGATTGGGAATTGCAAGCACTCGACGAGTTGGAATTGGCTCGTAATGATGCATGTCGAAGTAGTGGCGTAGCAGCTTTTCAGTCCTTTCGATGACTGCGTCATCATCATACATCAAGTGAAAAGCATAATGGTCGGCGTGCTCAGGATAGATTCCGTAGGCTGCAAACCCTCCTCCCAGGCCGTTGCCACGATCGTGCATACAGGCCATGGCTTGGATGGGCATGTCGCCGGGGATCAACCCTCTCTTTTTGTTAATGACGCCGAATATACCACAGCCGGATATATCCTTCTCGAAATCGTAATATCTTTCAGGCGCTTTCATTTATATAATTCCTCTCACTAGTCCTGTTCTTCCCAGCCGGGATTCCAGGTTTCCTTGAAGAAATCATCAGGCCACATGAGAACGTCAGGCTCTCCTGCCAGGATTTGCTTCTTAGCGTCTTGGGGTACTTTCATCTGGAACTTCACGAAGGCAGTGTACATGCCAGCCATATCGATGTCGCCTACCAGTACATACCCAACGATCCTATCGTTCTGGAACACGAGTTTGCGGTAGCTTTTCTTCTTCTCATCAAGGGACACGGCGACCTCATAGGAGTCATCGCCATCTGGTGGATTTACAGTGCCTACTGATATTGTTGGCAGGCCATAAAAGCTGATGGAATTCATAGCCAGACTGCCGGAGAACTCAATGGCTGTGCCTGTCATGTTCTTGCCTGCGCAGAAGCCCTGGTTGTATGCGTTGGTCCAAATTGGAATAACTCGGTCATCGCCAAACAATAGATCCTTCGCCTGGGCCACGTCTCCTGCTGCGAAAATTCCTTCGGCGCTGGTGCGCATATGATCATCCACATGGATGCCGCGGTCGACTTTTATTCCAGAATCTTTGGCTAAATTGTAGTTGGGCACGACACCGATTGCGATGACGACAACGTCACACTGGAGGAAATCGCCGTCAGTCAGATGCACCCCTTTAAGGTTGCCTTCCGCATCACGTTGAATTTCCTTGGCAGAAACACCGCAACGAACATGTAACCCCACTTCTTTAAGACGGGAGCTTGCCAAAGAGGCTGCATTTTCATCAAAGGCGAGACTCAATATTCTTGGGGATAGTTCAAGGATAGTCACGTCTACGCCACGATCAAATAGGGATTCACCGGCTTTTAGACCAATAAGACCACCACCTATGACAACCGCCCTTCTGATCTCCTTTGCTTTAGAGATTAGGGTTTGAGCATGCTTCAGATTGGTAAAATTATAGACATCCGAACCTTCAGAGCCTGGAATAGGAGGAGTAAATGGAATACCTCCGGTGGCGATGAGCAAGTTTTCGAACTCAATGGACTCGCCCTTGTCGGTCTGCACGGTCTTGGCAGAAGTATTGATATCGGTGACGGTGGTCCCAAGTTTTAAGGATACATTGGATTTCTCGTAGAACTCTTGAGGCCGAAGGGCTAGGCGATCCGGGGTGATCTTACCTGCCAGTAGATAGGAGATCAGTGGACGACCGTACGCCGGAGAATCTTCTGCTCCAATGACCAGGATTTCGTTTTTGGCATCAACCTTGCGAATGCCTTCGATGGCTCCGATGGAGGCGATACCGTTGCCTATGATTACGTATTTCATTGGTATCTCCTCTTCTAGTCGCGTTCTTCGAATTTGAGAGCCAAGTTTGGGCAGGCTGCAACGCAGGCCGGGCCTTCCTTCCTGTCTGAGCAGAGGTCACATTTTATGATCTTGCTTTCTGTTGGATGGCGCTTAATGGCCCCGTAGGGGCAAGCCATGAGGCAAGACCAGCAACCTACGCATTTTTCACGGTCATAGACCGTGCGTCCTGTTTCAGGGTCTTTATGAAGGCCACCGGAGATACAGGCGGCAATGCAGGAGGGTTCGTCACAGTGACGGCAGGAAATGGCCACACAGGTATCCCCCTTCTCGAAGACCTTTTTGCAGGAGTTCAGGCCGTCCTTTGTGCGTTCTTCTCGGTAGGCAACAATCAGGTCCTTGCTTTTGGAGTGAGCTGTGATGCAGGCCAACTCGCAGAGATGGCAACCGATGCAGTATTCTTTGTCCGGATAGACTCTTTTCATATCGTCCTCCGTTTAGCGACCAGCATGCTTGATGCCGAGAATGTCGAGTTCAGTATCAGAAAGGCCTACGCCGCGCAGTTTGTCACGGTTCCCCCGCAGTGATTCAATAGAGTTAAGTCCCATGCCGCCTAGCATTTCTTCGATCTCATGTCCCCAAGCACGAATTAAGTTGGACAGTTTCTTGGCTGCAATGTCGGGATTTTGTCGTTTGGAAAGCTTGGGGTCGTTCGTTGCAATGCCCCAGGGACATTTACCAGTGTAGCAGCGTCCACAAATTGTACAGCCTACAGCGATCAAGGTTGCTGTACCGATATACACGGCGTCTGCGCCAAGAGCTATGGCCTTGATGACGTCGCCTGCGCAACGGATACCACCAGCTGCAACTATGGAAACGTTATTGCGAATGCCTTCGTCGCGTAGACGTTGGTCCACTTGTGCCAAGGCAAGTTCGAGGGGGATACCTACGTTATCACGAATCATGGCCGGAGCGGCGCCTGTGCCACCGCGCATGCCGTCTACTGTAATGATGTCAGCGCCAGCACGGGCAATACCGGAAGCGATAGCGGCCACGTTATGGACTGCTGCGATCTTAACAGAGACAGGAACCTTGTATTCCGAGGCCTCCTTTAACGCATAGATAAGCTGTAAGAGATCCTCAATTGAGTAAATGTCGTGGTGTGGTGCGGGTGAAATTGCGTCGGAACCGATAGGAACCATGCGTGTTTCAGACACTTTGTCGTTGATTTTTTCACCTGGTAAATGGCCGCCGATGCCGGGCTTGGCTCCTTGACCAACCTTGATTTCGATGCCGCAACCAGCTTTAAGGTAATCAAGATGTACGCCAAATCGACCGGAAGCAACCTGAACAATGGTGTTTTTGCCGTATTTATAGAGGGACTTGTGCAGGCCGCCCTCACCAGTGTTGTACGCTGTGCCGGTTTCAGTTGCGGCGCGTGCCATGGCTCGGTGTAAATTGAAGTTGATTGCTCCGAATGACATCGCCGCAAACATGATAGGTACGTCTAATTCGATTTGGGGTGTCAGTTTCGTCTTGAGATTAGGCTTGCCATTCTTATCTGTTTCAATTTCAACCTTTTTGGGTTTGGCTCCAAGGAAGGTCTTGAGTTCCATCGGTTCGCGAAGTGGATCAATAGAAGGATTAGTGACCTGGCTTGCGTCCAGAAGCATGCGGTCCCAGTAAACCGGAATGTCAACGGGCGACCCCATGCCAGCCAGTAGCACACCACCTGTGTCGGCCTGTTTGTAAATGTTCTGCAGAAATACCGGCCGCCACAGATTGTTGGTCCTGAAGTCGGATGGTTTGTTGCGAATGTTCAGCGCAGCAGTTGGACACAGAGCCTCGCAGCGATGACAGCCAATACATTTCGTATTGTCATGTGCCACTTTCTGGCGAGCTTCATCCCAGAAATGGGCCTCATAGGAACACTGTCGGACACAAACCTGGCAATCGATGCACAGGTCTTTGTCACGGTCAATGCAAAACTCGTGATAGTTTTTATTGACGGGTTGGAACAGCAAGTTGGGCACCTCTTTCGTTTATTGCCAAAAAAGTAATCTTTTGTTTAGTTCAACCTTGTTGGCGTTTCTTGTTTTTCACAATAAGAGCAAATAGCGCTTTGTGTGAAGAGTTGACAAAAGAGCACAGGAAAACCTTTTCTGTCAAGAAGAGTTTCAATTAGCTGATTTTATTGTAAAAATCATCATTGTTAAATCTGGTAATTGTGTTTACTCATTTTTTGATTGCAAACCAACTAAGGAAAACTTTCTATTATTAATTATGTTGAAATGAAGAGATAACCCTTCGCAACCTACCAAAATGTACTCTTCGCTTTACTAAAATGAACATCGTGGAGAAAGTCATTTTTACGTAAGAATGGCTCTGCGCTTGACTTTGCAAATATTCCAAACTAAAGGTTTCTACATGAGTACAAACCTAAACCGCTTTAGCTTCTTTTTCTTTTTTAGCTTTCGCTTCTTTAGAAGCGCCTGCGGTCTTGGGGTGTGCGTATAACCATAGATAGGTAAATGCATTCATAACAAGGGCCGCAGGCGTTAAGCCAGCGGCCCTTTTCTTTTATCTGCCGTTGGACAAGCGTTAGGCCCGCAACGAGAGAGGTTTTTATCATGATGTTGGGTTTCGGGAGTATGGAGATCGCACTGGCCTACTGGCTTAGTATTGGTGCCACAGTATTGTGCGTCGTTTACGGAATTGTGAATTGGAACGAATCGGGTGAATCTTCTGATGTAAAGCCGCCCCAGGAGGATGCGTAGATGGAAGGTAAGATTCTCGGTATTCTCATATATTTGGGTGTCATTTTTTACCTCGGATACCAGGCGTGGAAAAAAACTAAACAGTCCACCGATTATATGCTGGCTGGGCGTCAGATGAATCCGTTTGTCCTTGCAATGTCTTATGGAGCAACCTTTGTTTCCACTTCTGCCATAATAGGTTTTGGTGGCGTGTCGGGCATGTTTGGCATGTCGTTGCTGTGGCTGACTTTTTTGACGATTTTCGTAGGTATCTTCGTTGCTATGGTCTTCTTTGGCAAGCGCACGCGCCGTATGGGGCTCGCACTTGATGCGCACACTTTTCCCGAGTTTCTGGGTAGGCGTTACAATTCAAAATTCATTCAGCAGTTCTCTGGTGTTGTCGTCTTTGTCTTTATTCCTGTATACGCAGCTGCTGTACTCATAGGTATTTGTCGTATGCTTGAAGTAGCTTTCCCCGCTGTCAGCTACGGCGCATGGCTTTTGATCGTGACAGCCATTGTTGCCATGTATGTAGTTACTGGTGGTCTGAAGGCAGTGATGTATACCGACGCTTTTCAAGGTACAATTATGGCCGTCATGATGCTTATTCTTATGGTTACCACTTACTCTCTGCTGGGTGGAGTTACCGAAGCGCATCAAGCCTTGACGGATATGGTGAACATGATTCCTCCCAAGCTGCTCAAGGGCGGGTTGGTTGGATGGACTGAAGGACCTCACTTTCAATCGCCCATCGGACTGACTATCTACACTACAATTATATATGGTGTCGGAATCGGAGTTTTGGCTCAACCGCAGCTTGCCATCCGATATATGACTGTTCCTTCTGATCGCGAACTGAATCGTGCTGTAGCGATAGGTGGTATTTTTATTTTGCTCATGACTGGTGTCGCCTTCACCGTAGGGGCGCTGTCAAACGTTGTGTTTTTTAATGAATTCGGAAAGATCTCTATCGCTATGGCTGGTGGTAACTTCGATAAAATTATTCCCATTTACATCGATAAGATCATGCCCGGTTGGTTTTCCGGTCTTTTCCTTGTGGCAATGTTTGCGGCAGCCATGTCTACCATGAGCTCTCAGTACCATGTGGGTGGAACTTCCCTTTCCCGAGACTTTTTGGAGCAGCATGTAAAAATCGGCAACAGCGGTTCTTCCATGAAGCTGAATCGTCTTGGCGTTACCATTGCGGTCATCGCCACTCTTGTCTGGGCTTGGTTGTTGCCAGGTGGTGTTATCGCACGCGCCACGGCTTTCTTCTTTGGTCTTTGCGCAGCCTCCTTTCTCCCCATCTACGTTTTGGGGCTTTATTGGAAAGGCATGACTAAAATAGGAGCAAAGGTCTCTATGGTCGGTGGGTTTGCTTCTTCGATGTTCTGGCTGCTCTTCATCCACCTCAAAGAAGCAAAGCCGATAGGCCTGTGTCAGGCTCTGACTGGCAAGGTAACTCTGGTGGCCGATGCAACTCCAATGTCATGGCCATGGCTGCTCCAGTGGGTTGATCCCAATGTGGTCGCCCTGCCCGTATCTGTCGCATTGGCCATAGGCGTTAGCCTTGCCACTCGACGTATGGGTGAAAAACACCTCGAAATGTGCTGGAACGGCGTGGTATAAAATAATTACTGTTGAAATCAGTTTATCTAGCGCCGGGGCACATTGTCCTGGCGCTTATTTTATTCCGTAATTGACAGGCTAACCCTTTAGGCACCATAACCAATCGACAATAATAAAAAGGATCGGATACGCTCTATGAGAAATATTGATGTGAACGTGAAGTTCCTGCACGAAGTTTGGAAAGAAAATGAACTGGCTTATGCTACCGAGCATTCTGCTGGACTTGACTTGCGTGCTTGCATCGACACCGAAGAACTGGAGATCGGTTCCGGTGAAAAAGTGGCCATCCCTGCTGGTATTTCAATTGAAATTCTTGAGAAAAGTGTTGCGGCCTATGTCTTTTCCCGTAGTGGTCTTGGCACTAAGGAAGGTTTGACTGTCAGCCAAGGCGTGGGGGTTATTGATCCTGACTACCGGGGCGAGATAAAAGTATCACTGCTCAATACTTCCGGAGAGAAGCGACGAATCAAGCGCGGTCAGCGCATTGCACAGCTTGTTTTTATGCCTATCTTTCAGGGTGTCATACGCCCTGTTGATGAACTCGGTGAAACCGATCGCGGTGCGGGAGGTTTCGGATCCACCGGAAAGCTATAATACATAATCGAGAGATAAAATGAGCAATAAGTTCGATGAAATAAAAGAGAGGGAGAGCAACCTCCTTTGCAATACATATGGTCGGTATCCTCTGGCTGTATCCAAAGCCAAAGGATGTAAATTATATGATTTGGACGGTGAAGAATACCTTGATTTTCTTTCTGGGATCGCCGTCTGCAGTCTCGGTCACAGTCGTGATGATTTGGCTGATGTTATGGCCGAACAAGCACGGCAATTAGTGCATGTGAGTAATCTTTTTTATCAGGAGCCTCAGTTGCAGTTGGCGGAAAAGCTGCTTTCTACCTGTGCTGCTGGTAAAATTTTCTTTTCCAATTCTGGAGCAGAGGCCAACGAAGGGGCGATCAAGTTGGCCCGTCGTTATATGCGGACAGTCCGTGAAGAAGATCGTTATGAGATAATAACTCTCGAAAAGTCTTTTCATGGTAGAACGCTGTCGACCCTGACAGCAACAGGTCAGACTGGACCAATAAAAGATGGTTTTAGTCCTTTACCCGAGGGGTTTGTCACAGTGCCGTTTGGCAACGTCAATGCCCTGCGCGGAGCTATTGGTAAGAATACTGCCGCTATCATGATCGAAATGGTTCAAGGAGAAGGTGGCGTACGCCCTCTGCCTTCAGATTACGTCAATGATATAGTAGCATTATGTAAGGAAAACGGCTTGTTGCTCATCGTGGATGAGGTTCAGACTGGCGTATGTCGTACTGGCCGTTTTTGGGCACATCAGCATTATGGAATTGTGCCGGATATTTTTACTTCAGCTAAGGCGCTAGCCAACGGTCTACCCATAGGGGCTGTTCTCTGTTCGGACGAAGTAGCTAAAGGTTTTAGCCCTGGTTCCCATGCGACCACTTTTGGTGGCGGCGGTGTTGTTTCCGCTGTTGCCAGTAAGGTCGTGGACATTATGCTGGAAGAGAAGATGGCGGAGCGTGCATTTGAAATGGGTAGTTTCGCCGCAGAAGAAGCTGAAAAGCTTCGTGCCAAGCATCCCGATAAGATCGTGGGCACACGTGGGCTTGGATTGCTTTTCGGTATTGAACTTTCTTTTCCGGGTAATGACGTTTGGAAGTCATTGCTTGACCAAAAGATGGTTTGCAATCTGACTCAGGGGACCATATTGCGCTTAGTGCCGCCCCTAACGATAGAAAAAGAAAATATCCGTACATTTATGGCTTCTCTGGACTCTATCTTGGAGACCATTGAGATATAGTCGATCTTGACCACTTGGTGGCGAAGGCGTATCCAATAAAGAGAGGTCAAGGTATGAGTAGCATTGCAGCATTGGAATCGATGAGCGAATATGCGCCCAATCGGTATGAAGAAAAACGGGAAGACGTTGAACCCGTCAAGGACCAGCCAAGGGAAGAAATCCAAACGCCGGTCATCCAGGCTGCTGCAGAGCAACAGGACCAAAAAAATACCATGAATGCATTCCAGTATACCGGAAAAGGTTCATTTATCGACAAAGTCTTTTAATGTTTTAAACAATAATCAACACTCAAGGCCGGGGCAATATCCCCGGCCTTTCACATGAAAAATGGAGCATCGTATGTCCACTCTGCTCAAGATTGAATTCTCTCTTGTCGAAGAAAAGGCTGATGAAGCTGGCGTATTCATTGCCACGAAGGTTCCTCACGGTTGGGAGGAAACCCCTATTGAAGGTGGCCGCAAATTCACTATTTTTTTGGAGGATCATCCGTTGGGAATGGAGATGATTCGTGATTTCCAATCTCGTTTTCCCGGAATAGACATCAAGCATTCGGAACAGGAGTCAGAAGATTGGGCTGTTGCCTGGAAGGATTTCTTCAATCCTGTAAATTGTGGGGAAACTTTCAAAATTTTACCGCCCTGGCTTGAAGATGAAGAAGATAATGGGACAACACATATTGTCATCGAACCTAAAATGGCATTTGGAACTGGTCACCACCCCACTACCTCCTTGTGTCTTGCGACTATTGGTGAACTTGCCCAAAAGGGAGCTATCAAAGAAGGTCAAGATTTTTTGGATCTTGGCACTGGATCTGGTATTCTTGCCATTGGATTGTGCAAATTAGGCTTGAAGGGAACTGGTCTTGATATTGATCCGCAAGCAATTGTTTGTGCTGTCGAAAATGTTGAAAAGAATAAAGTTTCTGATGACGTCAATCTAGCTGTTGGTTCCATAGAAAGTGTTGCAAAAGAACTTCAGTTTGATTTGTTGGTTGCCAATATTTTATCTGGTCCACTCATTGAGATGGCAGTAGATATTACTTCTCACGTTAAGCTTGGAGGTAGCTTGGTTCTGTCTGGTATTCTGGCAGGCCCTCAAGGTGATGCAGTAGTGGAGGCCTACGAAAGGCGTGGCATAGGACACCCTGAACGCTTCCAAGATGGCGAATGGGAATGCTTGGTGTGGGAGAAAGTCGGAGTGTAAAGATGGGCAACTCTAAAGTTCTCATCGAAATGTATGAAACAATGAGCGAGTCTCTGGGCCCCAGCAACTGGTGGCCTGGGGATTCGCCTTTTGAAATTGCTGTCGGTGCGATTCTTGTTCAGAACACCAACTGGGCTAATGTCGAAAAAGCAATCGATAACCTTAAGTCAAGGCATCTTCTTTCAGCTCAAGCAATGCATGAAATGCCTTCGTGCGATCTGGTCGAACTCATTCGTCCTGCTGGGTATTTCAACATTAAGGCAAAGAGACTTGTCAATTTTCTTGAATTTTTAAGAAATGAAGTTGATTACGAGATAGAAGGTTTGAAAGTTCAAGGCTTGGATGAGCTTAGGCCAAAGATGCTTGAAG
Source organism: Pseudodesulfovibrio sp. zrk46 (assembly GCF_012516435.1). NCBI lineage: Bacteria > Pseudomonadati > Thermodesulfobacteriota > Desulfovibrionia > Desulfovibrionales > Desulfovibrionaceae > Pseudodesulfovibrio > Pseudodesulfovibrio sp. zrk46. Next base: position 3,393,881 of record NZ_CP051216.1, on the reverse strand, counting down.
TTAATGGGATTGGACCAGAAACAGCTGACGCCATCCTTTTGTATGCATTGGAGAAGCCGTCGTTTGTTGTAGATGCCTACACCTTTCGTATGATGGGCCGTCATGGATTGGCATGGGAGAATATGAATTACCATGATCTTCAAGCCCTTTTCATGGACGCATTGCCTGAAGATGTGGCACTGTACAATGAATATCATGCCCTCATCGTTCGTGTTGGCAAAGAATGGTGTAAAAAAAAATGCGGATTATGTGAAAATTGTCCGCTCAACTCTTTTCTCAATTGATTTTGATGAAACGATTCTTCCTTGTACTTTTACTATTTATTTTGATTCCAACGTCAGTCCAGGCGTTGGACGATAAAGAGCCTTTGCATGAAACGCTTCAGAAAGAGCATGAACGTGCTGATGACAAAGAACTGAAGGTTCGTGAATTGACGAAAAAGGCTGGCCGTATTTCCACGAGATTGTCAGATATTGAGCATGATATTGGTATGCTTAAGAAAAAGATCAGTGCTCAAGAGAAAGTGCTCAATGAAATCAAGATAAATGAAGTAAAAGCTCGTAAGGACCATTTTGCCTTAGAAAAGGAAAAACAACGTATCGCTTTGGAATTGTCTGGGCTCATGAAAACGTTATGGCCTGTGCATCTGCAGAATATTCGTGCTCGTTTTGAAGGCGTTGATAGCTGGGATATGTTTGATCGTCGCTTTACTTGGTTATCTGATATTTATGATGCGACTCAGGGGAAGCTTGAGGAAGCTCGTCTTAACTCTGAACGGATTGCGCGAAATTTGGAGCGTCAACGTTTGTTGGAAGAAGAGGCTGCGACACAACTTGCCAGCATCAACAAAAATAAAGATCGCCTTCTTGGCAATCGATACGCACTTCGTAAAAATCTCAAAAAGGTAAGACGACAGCGTGAAAACGTTGAAGCTGAACTCAGCGACATTTTGTCCTCTATTGAGAATTTGAAGTATCAATTACAGTCACAAAAAACCAAACGTTTTGACCTGTATAAACGCACTTTGCCCTGGCCTGTTCAAGGGCATCTTGTAAAAGGGTATAACCCTAAAGCCAAGCCACCTCTTCGCGGGTTAGTTATACGAGCATCAGAAGGGGCTAGTGTTCAATCTGTTTTCTGGGGCAAAGTAGTCCACAATGACACCTTGCGCGGGTTTGGGCATGTAATAATTGTATATCATGGGTATGATTATTACAGTCTTTATGCTTATTTAGCAGAGACTTATGTCCGGAATGGACAAGAGGTCGAAAAAAACGAGCCTCTTGGAAGTGTCGGTTATAATCCCAAGGCGGATGGTCCTGGAATGTATTTTGAATTGCGTTTTCACCAAAAACCAATTAACCCAAAGCTTTGGCTAACCGCTAAAAAATAGACGGTTTGCAGATACATTGAACCCCACTCCGTTTCACGGGAGGATACATGCGGATCACGCTCTGGATAGTCACTTTTCTTCTTCTTTTCACCCTGACTGTCGCCCCTGGCCCTACTATGGCCGCCAAGGACGATCACTTTGAGGCCTTAAAGAGGTTCTCTCAAGTGCTCGACATGGTGGAGAGCTACTATGTCAAACCTGTTACTCGTAAAGAGTTAATCAACAATTCCATTAAGGGAATGATTGAGCAACTTGATCCGCACTCTACTTATCTTACCCCTGAAGATTATAAAGAGATGCAGGTGGATACTGCTGGGAAGTTCAGTGGAATTGGCATCGAAATAAGTATGGAGCAAGGACGTCTCACTTGTGTGACTCCTATTGAAGATACTCCCGCTTATAAGGCTGGCATGCTTGCTGGTGACCTGATTCTTGAGATTAATGGTGAATCCACTCAAGAAATGACCTTGGAAGATGCTGTTAAGCGTATTCGTGGTAAGAAAGGAACAACTGTTAAGTTACTTATTCTGCATAAAGCCGCCAGTAAACCTGTTGAAATTGCAATTGTTCGTGGCACCATTCCGATTATCAGTGCAAAATCACAATCTCTGGAAGACGGTTATTTGTATCTGCGTTTGACCCGTTTTAACGAGTCTACTACCAAGAACATGCGTGAGAAGATTGTTGACTATCAGAAAACTCACACTCTGAAGGGTGTAGTACTGGACTTACGAAATAATCCTGGGGGCCTTCTCGGGCAGGCTGTATCTGTTGCAGACACCTTCATTGATGAAGGAACAATTGTTTACATTCAGGGTAAGGACAAGAATAATCGCAAAGACTTCTTCGCTGCTAAAAATTCCAATGAGATTTCTGTCCCGTTGGTCGTGCTTATAAACGCTGGCTCTGCGTCTGCTTCTGAAATTGTTGCAGGTGCTCTGCAGGATCACAAGCGTGCTCTTATTATCGGTGAGCGTTCATTTGGCAAAGGGTCCGTTCAAACCATTATTCCAATGGCGGATGGTTCTGGTATCAAATTGACCACTGCACTTTATTACACCCCTAATGGTCGCTCTATTCAGGCTAAGGGAATTGAGCCAGACATTAGAGTTCCTTTTGTGGCTCCACCCAATGATGAAGACAAAACAATGCGTGATCGCTTCACTGTTCGTGAAAAGGATCTGAGCCGTCATCTCGAAAATGGTAATAAGTCCAAGAAGGGAACTGACAAAGATGCCGAAAAGGCCAAGGACCGTCTTGAACGTGATAACCAACTCAGAATGGCGCTGGAACTAGTCAAGAGCTTGCCCAAACTGAAGGACATCAGATAGGATACCTCTTCCATGGACGAACGTTCCCCGGAAGAAATTACTACCGAACAAAAGACCGGGTTGGACAGTCTGATTACTAGACTGTACCAGCCCGGTCCTCTTGTTTTTCTTTTTATCCTAGCCTTCTTAGCTATGGCTTCCCTTGGCTATTATCTTTTAACTAAGGATACGCCTCCGCCGACGGTTGTGACAGAGACTAATACAGTATCAGGCGTTACTTCTAAGCCTAGGATCTATGAAGAAGAGTTGTCTGATATGGAAGACAAGGTCAAACAAGCCGACCTTGCTGTTATAGAGACTATGCGGGCCATGGAAATGAACATGCAGGAACTTGGGCTTCTGGATGTTGAAATGCGCCATTTGGAAGACAAAGGCTATCATTACCAAGTCTTGCAGCTTCCTCCTGTGACTGAACAACAGTTTTTTTATAAAAAACTTCAGACCAACTTGGTTCAGCGTTTGCCAGAAGCTGTATTGAGTCCAGTATCGGCCTACGAAATGCAGCTTTCCATCGAAGGTATACCTACTCATCGCCTTCTCTTAAAACCTACCCCACTATCCTTGCCCCGTCCAAAAGACAAAGGGCCAAAACTTGCCATTGTTATTGATGATATTGGTGAGAATCTTCCTGTGCTTGAAGGCTTAGTTAATCTCGATTTTCAAGTGACCCTAGCTGTTTGGCCTCACGCGACACATACCCGTAAATCTGTAGAGATCATTGCTCAGAAGAGGCGTGACCTTATCATCCATTTTCCAATGGAGCCAAAGGGGTACCCTCGTTACAATCCGGGTAAAGACGCCTTATTTGTCTCTATGACGACCCAAGAAATCAAGCAGCAAGTCGCGGAAAATGTGTCTAAGATTCCTGAAGCCATCGGCGTGAACAATCATATGGGGTCGCGTTTTACTGGTCACACAAAAGGGATGGAAGTCGCGCTGGCTGAATTCAAGCGTCATGGCCTTTTCTTTCTGGACAGCAAAACTACTGCCAAGAGTGTTGGGCGTTCCACTGCTCGTGAAACAGGTATCCCCTTCTACCAGCGTGATATTTTCATAGATAACGTTAAAGACGTGAACGCCATAATTCACCAACTAAAGAAAGCGGAAAACGTTGCTCTCAAACGCGGGCATGCTATTGCTATCGGCCATCCATATAAGGAAACTCTCGCTGCTTTGAAGGAATGGAATAATGGTCGAAATCAATCCATCAATCTTATTCCTCTCTCCAGATTGACTGCGGAATAACCCATTATTGGACAGAGTAATTAATAGTTGTTCTGATTGCTCAAATATTGAAAGTTGAGCTCGCTTTCTCTTATAGGAATACTTTTGGTCTTGCGTACATCCTAACATGGTAATATTAAATGTTTATTCGATTATCCTAATAGAGCCATTTGATTTTTTCTAAATGATATCCAGACATTTTCTTGGAAAATTGAGGCAAATAAACGCCTTGCTATTGCCATCCGACCACAGCGAGTGTAACAATTTCTTAAGTTTAAAAGCACTGCTGCCGAAAAGAGTGTATAGGGTTCGGTCCGTTTTTTGCTTAGTGTTTAACAGTGTTCAAAAAAACGGCATTAGATGTATTGATGTGTTCAAAACTGGAACATGTAGATTTAAAGTGGACCGGAAGTCCGGCAAATGAGTGAGGCTTTCTCCCAATGAGCAAAATCCTCGAACAAGATGAAGTCGATGCCCTGCTCCGTGGTCTTTCCGGAGGAGATGTCGAAACAGAGACTGAGATACCGGAGGATGACTCCGGTGTGGTTGCGTTTGATCTGGCCAATCAGGACAGAATCATTCGTGGCCGAATGCCCGTTCTCGAAATCGTTAACGATCGTTTCGCAAGGCTTTGCACTAACGCACTTGCCAATACCATGCGTAAACGTGTCGACATTAATCCCATCTCTATCGACATGTCCAAGTTCGGTGACTTCATGCGCTCGCTGCCCGTACCGACGTCCATCTCTATCTTCAAAATGGACCCGCTACGGGGCAACGCTCTGCTCGTTGTCGATTCTCGTCTGGTTTTCGCCTTGGTAGAGAATTTTTTTGGTGGAGCAGGTAGTCAACCCAAGGTTGAGGGGCGAGATTTTACGCCTATTGAGCAGGCCATTGTCGAACGGGTTGTCAAAATTGCCCTAGCTAATATGGAAGAGTCCTGGAAGCCAGTCCACGAAGTTCATGTGGAAATGGTTCGTACAGAGGTAAATCCTCAGTTTGCTGCAATTGTTCCGCCTTCAGATGTCGTTATCGTTGTTACTTTTGAAGTTGAACTCGAAAATGCCATTGGTTCGCTCATTGTTTGCCTGCCGTATGCCACCATGGAGCCTATTCGCTCCAAACTCCACGCCTCTTTCCAATCTGAACGCCTTGAAGTTGACCATGTTTGGATTAATCGATTCAAAGAGCGTCTTATGGAGACTCCGGTTGAAATGGTTGTACGTCTTGGACGAACAACCATTAGCGGACGCCAGCTTCTTTATTTGCAAGAGGGTGATATTATATTGCTTGATACAGACGAGGACGAACTTCTTGAAGCTGAAGTTGAAGGGGTGAGAAAATTTCAGGGTCTTCCTGGTCGTGTTAAAGGTAATAAATCTTTCAAGGTTATCAAGGAAGAAGAGATTCGTTTTTAAGGATAATCAATAACATATTGTTAAAGGTCGCTATTGCGACCTTTTTTTTTTACATGTGTTGGTTTTGTAATTTGAGTCTCCTTGGTTGAACAATATTTCTTGACGAAGAACTTGGTACAGTCCAAAATTTTAAATTACAAAAATATTAAGAGGAGTCTAACTCAATGAAAAAAATTATTATGTCTTTGATGGCGCTGTTTCTCATTGCTAGCACCGCCTTTGCAGGCCAGAGCTACACTGTATCTGTGACACAAATTGTTGAACATCCTTCCTTGGACGCTATGCGTAATGGTGTTTTTGAACGACTGAAGGAGAAAGGAGTGGTAATTAAACCCAATGTACATATTGCACAGGGGAATGCTGCGACAAACGTACAGATTATTAGTCAGATTATAGGTGAACAGCCCGATCTGGTCTTGGCTATAGCGACCCCCGGCGCTCAAGCTGCTGCCCAGAAGATTAAGGATCGTCCAATTCTGTTCACAGGTGTTACAGATCCTGTTTCTGCTGGTTTGGTAAAGGATCTTCAGAACACTGGCGGTAAGAATATCACTGGAATGTCTGATTTCAGTCCTATGGACAAACATGTAGAATTGATTAAGGAAATCGTGCCTTCTGCTAACTCAATCGGTGTTATCTATAATGCTGGTGAACCTAATTCTGTAGCATTGGTTAGCAAACTTAAGGAAGAAGCGGCCAAAGCTGGTCTAAACGTTGAAGAAGCCACAATCGCAAATTCCAGTGGTGTATATCAGGCAGCCAAGAGTCTCGTTGGGCGTTGCGAGGTCATCTATATTCCCACTGATAATACTGCTATATCCGCTTTGGAATCTGCTATCAAAGTCTGCAAGCAGAATCGCCTCCCTTTGATTACAGGTGACGTTGATTCGGTTGCTCGAGGCTCCATCGCAGCTGTTGCTGTAGATTACTATAAGATGGGTCTTCAGACTGGGGATATGGCGTACAAGATTCTTGTCGAGGGTGTTAATCCTAGTTCTATGCCAGTTGAGTTTCTGCATGACCTTAATTTGCATGTAAATAAGAAAGCCGCAGACTCAATGGGTGTTGCATTGCCCGAGTCTACTATTAAACGGGCTGAAAAGGTTATTGAATAAGCTCTGATTTGCTAATTTTCTCTAATAAGTATAAAAGGCGCGTTGTTCTCAACGCGCCTTTTCCTTTGTTCTTCCTCGTCTGCTTGGATTAGTGCGTGATATTATAAATTAGGAATAATTATGACAAGTTACGCCCTCTTTGGCGCTTTAGAACAAGGGTTCGCTTATGGCCTAATGGTTATTGGTGTATATCTGACGTTTCGCATTTTAGATTTTCCAGACCTTACAGTGGACGGCAGTCTACCACTCGGAGCATCGGTAACAGCCGTATGTATCACTTCCGGCTACTCTCCAGTGCTGGCAATATTTGTATCCGCATGTGCAGGATTTATATCTGGAGCTGTAACTGGAATCTTGAATACGAAATTTAAGATCCTCCATTTGTTGGCGTCTATTCTGACAATGATTTCACTGTATTCAATTAATTTACGTATAATGGGACGTCCCAACATGACGTTGCTGGGGCAAGATACTGTCGTTGATTGGTTTATTGAGTTCACTGGTTGGCTGCCACATTTGTCTACACCCGTTTTATTTGGTGTCATTAGTGTTATTGTCATGGTTTTGCTTGTTTGGTTTCTTCACACTGAGCACGGCCTCGCATTTTTGGCAACGGGTGACAATAAACAAATGATCACTAGCCAGGGTGTAAATACAGATAATGTAATTATTTTTGGTGTTGGTCTTTCCAATGCTTTAGTGGCTGTGTCAGGCTCACTTGTTGCTCAGAATCAGGGGGCAGCAGATGTTAATATGGGGGTCGGAACCATTATCGCAGGTTTGGCCTCGGTCATCATCGGTGAGACAGTTTTTGGCGATAAGACTATATTTCGCGCTATGATCGCCGCCCTACTTGGTTCTGTATTATACCGAGTTGCTATTGCGCTTGCGTTGGGACTGAAGCTTGGCTCTTTCTCATTTACACCCAGCGATTTGAATCTCATCACCGCCCTGCTCGTCATTGTCGCGTTAGTCATGCCTAGGATGAAGCAGAAAATTCTGGCAGGGAGGTCTTAATGATCCACATCTCTAACGTTACTAAAGCCTTCCACAAAGGAGACGTAAATGAGGTTACAGCCTTGAATAACGTCAGCTTGGAAGTTAACGACGGTGATTTTATTACCATCATAGGCTCTAACGGTGCAGGTAAATCTACATTCCTCAATGCTATAGCGGGCACTTTCCCATTGGATAAAGGGAAGATTGTGTTGGGGGAGCAGGATGTGACCGGTTGGCCGGAGTTCAAGCGTGCCTCTCTGATCGGACGTGTGTTTCAAGATCCACTTCTTGGTACTTGTGCTGGTGCCACTATCGAACAGAATCTCGCTATGGCGATGAAGCGGGGTAAGCGGCGCGGTCTTGGATTGGGAGTTCAAAATCGTGACCGTGAGTTTTTCAAAGATAAACTCTCTGTACTTAAGCTTGGCTTGGAAGATCGTCTTAAGACTCAGACTGGTTTGCTTTCTGGTGGGCAGCGTCAGGCTTTGACAATGCTCATGGCAACTTTGGTGCGCCCCAATTTACTTTTGCTTGATGAGCATACTGCTGCACTGGATCCCAAAACAGGCGGCATGATTCTGGATTTAACTGACGAAATTATCGAATCTGAAAAGCTGACTGCTTTGATGGTGACCCACAATATGAATCAGGCCATTCAGTTGGGTAACCGCCTGATCATGTTCCACCGTGGTGAAATAGTAATGGATATCTCCGGAGAGGAGAAAATGAATCTCAAGGTTGAAGATCTTCTGCTGCGATTTTCCGAATTGCGTGGTGAAGCAGAAATCTCTGACCGAATGTTGTTGTGTTAGGGCCGTTTTTCCGGGCGGCCTATGGCTCTGGCTGTTTAACTAGGTGATAAACAGTTCAGAACTGGCGAAATATCGTCATTACGTATATTAGTGATAACTCAATTGGAGGCTACTATGGCTATCGAACGTACATTTTCTATCATCAAGCCTGATGCTGTTGAACGTAATCTCATTGGTGATATCCTCAAAATGATCGAGGAATCTGGTCTTAAGGTTAAAGCTATGAAAATGATTCACATGGATCGCGCTCAGGCTGAAGGTTTCTACGCTGTTCACAAAGAGCGTCCTTTCTTTGGTGAATTGGTTGATTACATGATTTCTGGTCCTGTTGTTGTTTCTTGCCTAGAAGGTGAAAATGCAATTAAGGCCTATCGAGAACTCATGGGTGCTACCAACCCTGCGGATGCAGCCGAGGGCACCATCCGTAAAAGGTTTGCTGTGAACCTTCAAAATAACTCTTGCCACGGTTCTGACGGTCCTGATACCGCCAAGACTGAAGTGGCATACTTCTTCAACGATGACGAATTGGTGGGATAATGACCAAGAAAATCGGATTCATTGGTGTGGGAAATATGGGGGCAGCCATTATTAATGGCCTTGCCTCACGTGACGATATTCAAATTCACGGTACTGATCGTCGTGCTGCCGGACTCGCTGAACTTAGCAAGAAATTCGGCGTTGTTCAGCAGGAAACGGCTTTGGATCTGACCAAGGTTTGTGATTATATCATTTTGGCAGTCAAGCCGCAGCATGCAGAAGCTGTCGTCCGTGAGATTGCCCCGCATTTGGACAACAACAAATGTCTTATATCCATATGTGCCGGTTTAAATACTGACTCATTCAAGGAATGGACAGACAATCGTTGTCCTGTGGTTCGTGTCATGCCTAACACCCCTGCTCTGGTAGGAGAATCCGTTTCTGCAATTTGCCTGGATGACCAGGCTCTCACCGACGAGATGAAGAGCTTCGTTCCTGAAGTCTTTGAGGGCATCGGTCAAGCGCATGTTCTTTCTGAGAAACAGTTTGATGCCTTTACCGGTGTTATCGGATCTGGACCAGCTTATGTCTTCTATTTTATGGAAGCCATGATTGAATCTGGTGTTGCTCTGGGGCTTACGCGTCAGCAATCAACTGAAATGGTCAAGGGCCTTTTTCTTGGTTCTGCAAAGCTTGCTGATCAGAGCGATCATACCGTCACAGCACTTCGTGAAATGGTTACTTCACCAGGAGGTACGACCATTCGTGCGCTAATGCATTTCGATCGCAAGTCGGTTCGAGGTGACATAATTGATGGTGTTTTTGAATCATACTTACGAAGCATCGAACTCGGAAAGTAAATATTAAGGGGCTCCATATGGAGCCCCTATTTTTGAAAAGTAGAGACTATAGTCTAATTACACTAGATCCAACTAGGCATAGAATAAATACTCCAGCCACGCCGAGCCCTGTCTTTTGGCACAGGGTGAGCAATGTGTTTAGTCGTTTTTGAGTCCAGACTTTCCCAATTGGACCAAGTATCGGTTTGGATTTGACTTTGCCAAAATAGATTGTTTTGCCGCCCATTTGTCCCCCGACGATCCATGCTGCAGCAGCCATAGGCCAACCAGCGTTAGGGCTTTCCATTTTTGTTGCGTCATTGGCGTAGTTCTTTTGGCAAGCAGTTATATCCAATCCCATCCATTTCCCTGTCAGCATTAATGCAACTCCCGACAATCGAGCTGGGATGTAAGCCAATATGTCGTCAGTCTTAGCTGCAGCATAACCAAGGTCTCGGTAACGATCTGTTTTGTAACCCCACATGGAATCCATGGTGCTGACCGTTTTGTAGACCCACAGCCAAGCCGGTCCAAGTAATATCAGATAAAATAATGGGGCTATAAAACCATCATTGAGATTTTCGCTTAATGTTTCGGCTAGAGTTCGTCGAATGTTGTCTTCATCCATGGTTTTGGTATCACGACTACACAGCATGCCTATGGATGTACGAGCTGTTGTAATGTTCCCATTGTCTAGTAGGTTCACTACATGCTGACACTCTTTAACCAGACAACCCAGAGCAAGGCCGGCGTACGCAAAATAGATGGCAAATAACAACCCAATATAGGGTATTGAGATGAACAATTGGACTATTGCCCAAGCTGCTAATGATAGAATTATCATGGTACACCAACCGGCTGCGTGCAGGTTGATGTTGGTTTTGAAAACCATGCTTTCGATCATATTGAGAGTCTTTCCAATGAGCCGTACGGGATGCGGAAAATGCTGGGGATCACCCAGAATCGAATCGAGAATAACAGCGACGATGGGAACGCCGAAGACGAGTGCGAAAGAGTCCATGATATAACGTTCTGTGAGCTTAAAGAAAAAGGGCCGGGAAGTGATCTTCCCGGCCGATATTGTCTAATTCTCGAAGTAAGACCTAAGCAGTGCGCTGCGCACTGGATGGCGTAGTTTGCGAAGTGCCTTGGCTTCGATTTGACGGATACGTTCACGGGTGACGTTGAACAGCTTCCCCACTTCCTCAAGGGTGTGGTCGGACTTTTCGCCAATACCGAAGCGTTTGCGAAGAACCTGCTCCTCACGGGGGGTCAGGTCGGACAAGACAGATGCGATCTGCTCCCCGAGTTTGGTAGATACGACTTCTTCAGCAGGCGCAGCAGCCTTCTTGTCTTCGATGAAATCACCAAGACTTGAATCTTCCTCATCTCCAATGGGGGTCTCGAGGGAAATTGGTTCCTTGGCGATCTTGAGCACCTTCTTGACCTTTTCAAGCGGGTAATCCATGCGTTCGGCGATCTCCTCTGGAGACGGATCTCGCCCAAGTTCCTGTACAAGGTAACGAGAAGTGCGAATTAGCTTGTTGATAGTCTCGATCATGTGCACTGGAATACGGATTGTACGAGCTTGGTCCGCAATAGCGCGAGTGATTGCCTGACGAATCCACCAAGTTGCATAGGTCGAAAACTTATAACCACGCTGATATTCAAACTTGTCGACAGCCTTCATCAGGCCGATGTTTCCTTCCTGAATCAAATCCAAGAATTGCAGACCACGGTTGGTGTATTTCTTAGCGATGGAGACAACAAGTCGCAGATTGGCTCGAATAAGCTCTTGCTTGGCGTCCATGGCAGATTGGTTGCCGCGTTTGATACGCCACAGCACTTCTTCGAGATCATGTACAGAGTGGCAACACTTGTCCTGCAAGCGATGCATAATCTCCAATTTGCCTGCAAGCATTTCTTTGAAAGAAAAGAACTCTTCCACAGTCATGCCAAGTTTGTCGGCTGCCATGACAGGATTGATCTCTCGATCGTCCACGCCCTTGAATAACTCTTCAATTTCGCTCTTAGTTTGACCTACGGATAAGACGTATGCAGAGAGGTCGCGCTGACAGTTGTGCATTTGCCGCACGTAGTCGTTAACCGTCTCGATAATTCGGTCGATCAAAGTCTTTTCGAGCTTAATGTCACGAAGGCGACTGACGACGTCTTCTTTGTAGCCCAGAATATCCTTTTGGACACCGTAAACTCGCTTGTCTAAGCATGCACAGTAGTCAAGCTTTTCGTAAATCTTCTGCTTCTTATTGTAGAGCTTTTTGACCTCACCGAGAAGATGGATGACGCGCTGACGTTGGTTCATCTCATCTTCGCTGGGATCATCTTCCTCAATGGTTTTTACTACGTCCTTAAGTTTGACACGACCATCTTCGAGGTCCTCGCCAATGGAAATGAGTTCTTCCACTGCCACTGGAACTTCGATCAATGAGTACAGGACGTCCATCTCGCCGTTTTCGATCTTCTTGGCGATAACTACTTCGCCTTCACGATCGAGTAGCGGCACAGCACCCATTTCACGCAAGTACATGCGAACCGGGTCTGTAGATCGGGAAGCGTAATCTGCAGAATCCTCTTCATCTTTTTCTTCGAGCTTTAGATTCTTGCTATCGTCAGTATCAAACTTAACGGCTTCACCGTCTTCATCAACAAGGGCAATGCCCATTTGTTCGAAGATGGTATGAATTTCTTCAAGTTGTTCTGGAGAGTTGTAATCAGAAGGCAGTGCCTTGCTCAACTCATTGTACGTCAGGAATCCTTTTTTCTTACCTGCTGCGATAAGAGTTTTGATCTGCTGGATTTCCTTAATGTTGCTCATCGTCCCTCCTGAGAGATTCTTCCAAGGCCCGGAAACATTCATTTATTCGTTGGCGGTCACCGCTGACCTGTGCCAGTCGCAGGGCCTCTTTGAGCTGTCGTCTGCTGTGTTTTTGCTGTCCAACCGCGATTTTATTACAAATATGTTCCCATTCGTCCAGCAATTCATGCCCAGTAAGAATGGATTGCCGAACTTCCTCGCGACACTTGATGTAAAAGCCTTTCTCATGGTCTTCTAGCAGGCTCATAATTTGGGCGTGCTGTCCGTTTACAAGCTTTTGCCATAGTGCCCTAGCCCAATCGGTGCCGAGGATGGAGCCAAAACCCCGTTCATCCAGAGCCGGAATGTAATCCGGGTACTGAATAGGAAACTTTAAAAAATATCGATCGTCCTTTGCTTCCTTGCCCGTATCCATAAGTCCCGGTTGGGGAGATTGCATCGTCTGTGGGACCTGTTGCTGCGGAGGCTGCTGATAAGGATTGCGTGGCTGCCCTGATACGCCTGCGTCACGCCTGAAATCAGCCTCGGACAACCCCAGTCCACTTGCGATGCGCGGTAGGTAATACGCGCGCAAGGAACCATCTGACAAATCCGATAAAAAACTATTGGCCCAAGCCATAATATCCCTAGGTGCGAAATCTGCACGCAGGGTGTCCATACAAAATTGCAAACCATCTGGGGCTTCGCTCATGCATTTATCTAGCCCCATAGTACCCTGTTGCTGCAACAGGCTATCCACATCCTCGCCCTCGGGCATAAGAACGACCTTACAGGCCACACCTTGCAAGAGGATCATTCTGCTGCTCTTGAGCGCTGCCTTTCGGCCAGCTCCGTCACCATCAAAAATTAGATCGATACGTGAGCAAAATCCAGCTAATCGCTTCACCTGTTCAATTGTCAGGGCAGTGCCCAAAACACCACAAGAGTCGGTGTAGCCGAACTGATGGAGCGAGATGACATCCATGTACCCTTCTGTCAAAATGGCCCGTTTCGTTCGAGTCATAGTAGACCGAGCCAGATTCAACCCATACAAGTGGTCTCCCTTCTTATAAATAGGTGTATCAGAGCTGTTTAGGTACTTGGGTTCTCCATCTGTAATAATTCTGCCGCCAAAAGCAATAACCCGACCCGATAAATTTTGAATCGGAAATATGAGCCTTGCACGGAAGCGGTCGTAAATATTACCTTTATCATTATTTGACAAAAGTCCGGCATCCACTCCCTGTTGAGGAGTACGGCCTTTTGTCTTCAAAAAGTTATCCAATCCATGCCAATCTTCCGGACTGTATCCCAGTCCGAATTTATCGATCACTTCCTCTGTCATGCCTCGATTCATCAGGTACTTCCTAGCGATATCCCCTGAAACTGTGTGCAGGTTTCGCTGGAAGTAGCTCTGTGCTTCGTCGTGCATGTCCATGAGCATTTTCTGCTTTGCTTTGCGCTCTGCCGCATGGGGATCATGTGGCACATTGGCCAATTCGATGCCCGCCTCAGCAGCAAGTTGCTCCAGTGCTTCACGGAAGTCTAATCCGTTGATGCGCGAAAAAAAATCAATAACGTCACCGGACGCCTGACAGCCGAAGCAGTAGAAAAAACCTTCATCATCGTTAACCGACATCGAGGGCTTTGTCTCTTGGTGGAAAGGACATGGGGCCATAAACCGGCCAGAAACCGGTTTCAGATCCACATATCTACGAACAATGTCCGCGATGCTTATACGGGCCTTCACAGCCTCGATAGCACTTCTATCCACTTTAACTCCAAACAGATAAAACTGTTACTTCAACGTGACTTCGGTCATGCCGTCCCCGCCACGTTCTTCGTTGGCTAGGGAGAAGTTTGCAACAGCCGGATAGTGCTTGAGGAATTCATGCACTTCTCGGCGTAGTGCGCCTGTGCCACGTCCATGTACTATCTCCATCTTTCCTGCCCCTTTACGAAGCGCATCATCCAAAGCTCGTTCAAGTTGGGACAGCGCCATGTCTGCTCGATTTCCTCGCAGATCGACTTCAACCACCATGTCTGACGATGCTACAGTCTTGGATTTACCCTTTTTTGAGCCTGTAGCCTGCAACTTCGATGACTTGTCTGCCGGACCAAGGTGGTCAGCCTTGACCCACATAGCTACGCCGTTGATATCAACCTTGGCCTGTTTTTTACGGTCATTTATTTCTAAGACGGTTCCAGACTTATTCCATGCGAGATACGATACTTTTTTGCCGGGGACAATATCCTCAAAAGAAAAGGTTGGTTGATTTTTCTTTGATGGACCGACATTTATAACTTTTTCGCGCACCTGTGCTAATTTCTTTCGTGCTTCTTTACGGCCCAGTTTGTCAGCTTGCCATTGCTTGACTACGTCCTGTGCCTGCGACTGTATGTCGTTTAAAATTTTTGTGCGCTCTTTTTCAAAATGCTCTTCAAGGCGGTCACGTTTTTTCTGTAGCTTGGTACGTTCCTTTTCGACAGCATCCAGTTCTGCTTCCCGTTTGACTGCCATCTCATTGAGTCGGTCCAAAACAGAGGTTGTATCCGAGCCGTCTAGAAGTAAATACTTTTCAGCCCTCTCAAGAATGACACCTGGCAAACCGTGTTCACGGGCAACGTCTAGTGCAATGGATGCGCCCACCTGATCATAAGCAATTTTAAATAAAGGCTTTTTAGTGCCAGGATCAAACAGGACGCTCGCAGCGCGGACGGATTCGGAAGCCATTGCATAGGCCTTCAAAGCCGGAAAGTGTGTTGCAATGAATGTCGTTGCATTGCGTTCAACTAATGAATCAATTACAGCCTGTGCAAGAGCTGCGCCCTGTGTAGGGTCTGTACCTGCTCCAAATTCATCAAGAATGAATAGTGTTTGTCCGTCTACTTTGTCCCAGACACGCTTTAGATATTGGATCTGAGCTGTAAAAGTGGAGACATTTTCTTCAAGAGATTGCTCATCACCCATTACAACAAAAATATCAGTCCAAAGTGGCAAGGAACTGCCCTCTGCCGCTGGTACCGGAAGTCCAGCGAACGACATCAATGCGATAAGGCCCACGGTCTTGAGACAGACGGTCTTACCACCAGCATTACCACCACTTACAACCAGTGCTTTTTGTCCTTCAAGTAGTTCAATGTTGACTGGCTGGACATCTTCTTCTGCCAAAGCCAACAAAGGATGACGGGTTTTTATCAGGACTGGTGAACCGGATTCCACAATCTCAATGGCTCGGCCATCGTATCTAGTCGCTAAAGCAACTTTGGCCATAAGCACATCAAGGCCAACCAATCCGTGGTATGCTTCAAAAACACCGCATTGTTCCTGACGAATAAGTTCCGTAAGATATTTGAGGACCTTATACTCTTCCTCGCGCTCTTCGCGCTTAAGTTCTTGGAGACGATTATTGGTCTCCACCAGGAACATCGGTTCGAAATAACAAGTTTCACCAGTCTGCGAATAATCGTGAATAATACCCTTAGTTTTATTCTTAAAATTGACCTTTAGTGGCAGTACATAGCGATCGGACGAAATCGTCATGAATTCGTCCTGCAAGGCGTGACTCATATTTTCACGTAGTACGAAATCCTTGACGCGTTTAGTACAGCGTTGATGTATGGATCGAATTTCTTGGCGCACAGCCATCAAGTCCGGAGAACTTTCGTCTTTGATGCGTCCTTCAGGATCCAAACAACGGTTTATGGCAGAAACGGTTTTGGTCGGCCACTCATAGGCAAATAAAGAAGCCCATAAGTAATCCCACCCGCGATCTTCGAAGTTCCGCAGGGAGTCACGGGAGATACGAGTGGTATCTAATACTTGTTTGAGAGCGAAGAGATCATCCTGGTCGAGCACTCCTTTCATGTTATCAAGATAGGCGAACATGCCATCCAGATCGGGAAAAGACTTGATGCGGAAACCAGACTCCCCTGCCCATGAAGCAGCCTGCGCAAATAGAGTTGCGGCCTTATGGATATCATCCAAGGCATTAAGTGGCTTAATTTTCAAGCACGCAGAAGCGCCGGATTCAGACACGGCGAAACCGGATAGTACTTTTAGAATTTTGGGGAATTCCAATACCTGATGTGTTCTGGACTCCATGAGACCCACTTGCGGAAATGTTTGGATTTGACAACGACTAAGGCTGTTCAAAAAGGACCACCTGCCAGACGCGGAAAAAACTCAACACCGAAACGCTTATACGTCCGGTTTGAGTTTCTTCATCAGAAAAGCAGATGATGCTTTTTCAACAGCCTTACGAAAGCTTGGCCTTGACCATGTCGCTGGCTTTCTTGCCGTCGACCTGGCCTTTATGTGCTGCGAGCACTGCACCCATGACTTTGCCCATATCTGCCATGCTGGAAGCACCAGTGTTAGAGATGACCTTGTCAATAGCTTCGGAGAGCTCATCGTCGGCCAACTGTTTAGGCATGTATTGCTCAAGAGCAGTCAGTTCATCGGCTTCGGTCTTTGCGAGATCATCGCGACCGGCCTTAGTGTATTGATCAAAAGCGTCCTTGCGCTGTTTTACCTGTTTGGCAATCAGGTCAAGGACCGCATCGTCGGACAGAGAATCGGACTTTTCATCTACCATACGGTTTTTAATGGCCGTCTTGAGATGCCTCAAGACGGCCACTTTTACCGTAGCTTTGGCTTTGTAGGCCTCGATGTAGTCCTTGTCTATTTGCTTGGACAGACTCATGCTACATTCCACGCATTTTGCGCATTTTCTTTGCAAGCCTCTTCTTTGCGGCAGCTTTCTTTTTCTTCTTCTGCACGCTGGGCTTTTCATAGTGTTGACGCTTCTTCAATTCAGACAGAATACCTGCCTTTTCAACCTGCTTCTTGAAACGACGCAGGGATATATCGAAGTTGTCGCTATCGTCGAGATAAACGCCGGGCAATGTAAATCACCTCCTCGGTGAACCGCCCGCTTTTAATAATTTTGAATAAGCGGGCTGGCGAAATAAGAAACGTTACATATATTCCTTATGCAGAAATTGCAACCAAAAATATGTGATTATTTGAAATTTGCCTGTTGGATTCCCAAGTTAGGCTTAAAAAGAAAAAGCAGTCTGCTGCAATTCTGCGGCAGACTGCTTGAATTTATGCTGTATCTGCGTCTAATGGTCAGCCTTTTTGGCGTCGCGGATGGACTGCATGACAGTAATGAAGAGACCGAGGCCGATAACGCCAATAACCACATAAAGTACTCCGAAAAAGACGAAGTGGTCAGGCATCCACCAGGGCAGATCCATGGGCAGCGGGCTGTGAACGGTTTCGCCGTGAATCATTATAATATCTCCTGGTTACTTAACGGCGTCCTTGAGGAGCTTGCCGGGACGGAATTTGACGACCTTAGTGGCCGGAATCTTGATTTCTGCGCCAGTGCGGGGGTTACGGCCTACACGAGCTTTGCGTTCTTCAACGGCAAATGTGCCGAAGCCCGTCAGGGTCAGCTTGCCTTCGCTTACCAGGGTGCCTTCCACAGCATCAAGGAAAGCGTTAAGGGCCTTTTCGGCACCAGCCTTGGTCAGGTTGGCTTTCTCAGCAATTTTGACAACCAATTCAGCCTTTGTCATCAGTCCTTCCTCCTCAATGAGATTTACCTAAAGTATCGGTATGAAGCTTTTGGCGTATGCACAAGTCCGCCTTGCTTCTTTCCTACCAAACGTTCTCTTTGGGCTTTAATGGAACTTTCAATTTGTGTCCAGCCCGTCAAGCCAAAAAAACCGAAAAAAACGCCGTCATATGGCGCTTTCAGGGAATTCTTCGCATTGAAAACCAGCCTCAAAATCATTTCAAAGATACCGGAGAGCCCTTTGAAATCGCCATTTTTTGTGAAAATATGCACTAAATGAACTTTGATAGGCCCCGAAACTGTGATGGTGTGAGATTCTCAGGCCTTGCCTTGGGGGAAACCTTCTCTCTTTGGAACCAAGCCTCCATTTCAGGTGTCCATTGCTTTTTTAAAATTGTGGACAGCTGTTTCCGTCGTTTTTGAAATAACATTTTGATTAGACGGGCAAGAGCTTCTGGATTGTCTGGCATTTCCTCGACTGTTAGGGGTTTGAACAAGACAACTGCAGAGTCTACCTTTGGTTGGGGGCGAAACACTGTGGGCGGAACTTTGAAAAGATAGCGCGTTTTAGCGAAGTTCCTCACCCAAGCGGTCAGACCTCCATAAGACTTGTTACCGGGTTCGGCTGTCAGGCGCTGAGCTACTTCGTGCTGAACCATAAAAACAGCTCTCTCCAGAGTCTTCACCTTACTAACAATATCCCAAATTAGCTTGGAACCAACATTGTATGGCAGGTTGCCAGCAATCTTACACAACTCATCGTTATTGAGGGATTCCCACTCAAATTTGAGTGCATCGGTGTGAATGATGTTCAGTTGAGGGTATTCTTCGCCCAAATGTACAATCAGATCGTCGTCCATTTCCAGGACAGTGTATCTTGCAGGCTGACCTTCATAAATGAATTTTGTGATGGCTCCCTGTCCTGGGCCTATTTCTATTATATAATCTTCAGACTTTGGATCGATTGCATCTACGATCCTGCGGCAAATATTTGGGTCTTGCAGGAAGTTTTGTCCCAAACTCTTCTTAGCCCTGTGATTTAATTTATTACTCATGGTGTTCTCCGTTGCTGCACATCTAGCTGATGTCCTTGTCCTGCGCAACTTTATTGACACAATATCAGTATAAAACGTATGAGTCATCGGTATTCATTTCAGGAGGATTTTATGAATTTACGCGAGTACGTCCGGGATATCCCCAACTACCCCAAAGAGGGGATTATGTTTTTTGACATTACCCCCATTCTCAAGAGCCCCAAAGCGTTGAAGTACGCTGTGGATGCTTTGGCCGAAAAATTCCAAAATTCTGGTGCCACCAAAATTGTGGCAGCTGAAGCGCGCGGTTTCCTGTTCGGCACCCCACTAGCCTGCAAGATGGACATTGGTTTCATCCCAGTCCGTAAACCCGGCAAACTCCCTTTCAAGAACTGTTCTGTTACTTATGATCTTGAATATGGCACTGATACTTTGTGTATGCATGAAGATGCCCTTGAAAAGGACGACAAAGTTTTGATCATCGATGATCTGCTTGCGACCGGTGGCACTGCAGCTGGCATGGTTCAACTGGTCAAAAACACTGGCGCCGAGATTATTGGAAGCGGCTTTGTTGTTGAGCTTGGTTTTCTCAATGGCGGGCAAGTTATGCGCGATGCAGGCGCTGAGCCCATATCTTTACTCACCATTGATTAGTCCGGGAGCATTATGACTAAAATAGGCATCATTGGAGGCAGTGGGCTTGATAATCCGGATATCCTACAGGATGCCCGAGACGCGACGATGTCAACAGGGTACGGCACACCTTCAGCTCCTCTCAAGGAAGGCGTTATCGAAGGCAAGGAAGTAGCAATTTTGGCCCGTCACGGTCGCGAACACACCATTCCGCCCACGTTCGTCAACAATCGCGCCAATATTATGGCGCTGAAGGAAGCTGGGTGCGATCTGATTCTAGCCACTACAGCTTGTGGTTCTCTTCGTGAAGAGATTGATAGAGGACATTTGGTCATTCTTGACCAGTTTATCGACTTCACCCGCCGCCGCGTGGTTTCTTTTCATGAAGAATTTGATCCTCATGGCGCCGTCCATACCGGAATGGCCGATCCTTTTGACGAGAAGCTGCGTACACTGCTTAATAAAGGTTGTGACAATTTAGGCATTACGCATCATAAACATGGCTGTGTGGTTACTGTCGAAGGTTCTCGCTTCTCAACTCGCGCTGAGTCAAATATGTTCCGCATGTGGGGCGCTGACGTTATCAACATGAGTGTCGCACCGGAGTGCATTCTGGCTAATGAAGCAGGCATTCCATACGCTGCAGTAGCGATGAGCACGGACTACGATTGCTGGAAAACAGACGAGGCTCCCGTTACTTGGGAAGAAATTCTTGAAGTTTTCAAAGGCAATGTGGAAAAAGTTGTTTCCTTGATCAAGGAAACTATTAAGAATATTGACTAATCCGTCTGATAAATAATGAATTGTACAAATGCGTCTGAAACGTGTGACCTGCTCATTCGTGCTGATGTGGTTGTGACGCAGGACGACTCCCGCACCATTGTTAATGAGGCGGGAGTTGCTGTGTCTGATGGTCTTGTCGTTGAAGTTGGCTCTTACGACGAACTTAATAGTCGTTTTGCTCCTGAATCGCATTTGGATATGTCTGGCAAGATGCTTATGCCGGGACTTGTTAATGGGCATATTCATCTTCCCATGACATTGTTTCGTGGTTACGCAGACGATATGCCACTCATGCAGTGGCTAGAAGATCATATCTGGCCTGTCGAGTTCAAATTAACAGACGAAATGTTGAAAATTGGGGCACGAATTGGTTGTGCAGAGCTTCTTCGTTCTGGTTGCACTGCATTTCTCAATGGGTACTTTTATGAGTATATAACTGGCGAGGTGGCTTCAGCTTGCGGTTTGCGGGCTGTTCTTGGTGAAGGCTTTTTCAGCTTTCCATCACCCCACTTCCCCACTGCCCAGCATTGCTGGGATACAATTAAAGAACTCAATGATCGCTTCATAGAAAATCCTCTGATTCGCACAGCAGTTACACCACATGCGGCATTCACGGTCCGCCCTGAATTGTTGACTGAAAGTTACGAACTGGCTTGTGATCTCAATATACAGTGGCAGACTCACATTGCAGAGTCGCCGGTGGAGACGGATATTTGTCTCAAAAAGTACGGTAAACGTCCTATTGAAATTCTACGTGATGCAGGGGTCCTTTCAGAGCGAACAACCCTGGCTCACTGTGTGGATTTGACGGATGATGAAGTAGCCCTGCTTGCCGAGACTGGTGTGACAGTAGTTCATAATCCGGCATCCAACCAAAAGTTATGTTCGGGGCTGGCTCCTGTGCAGAAATTATTGGATGGCGGAGTACATGTGGCATTGGGGACGGACGGTGCTTCTAGTAATAATGGTTTGAACATGTTTCGTGACATGGGATTAGCCGGATTGGCCGGAAAAATTCAAGGAATGGATGCTTCGGCGGTCCCAGCACAGGCTGTGCTGGATATGGCAACCCGAGGTTCCGCCCGTGCACTTGGCTGGCCCGAGCTTGGGCGTATTCAAAAAGGATGCCCTGCAGACATTATCGCATTGGACCTTGCAAGTCCTAATATGATGCCTATGTACAACCCTGTGTCTCATGCGGTGTACGCCGCGACTGGGGGTGAAGTGTGCATGACTATGGTGGCTGGAGAAATTTTATATCTTTACGGAGATTTCAGATCATTAGACGTAAGAGCCTTACGTGACGAGGCTTTTCGGGCGAAATCGTGGGTTTTGAAGACGGCTGAAAATCAAAAATAAGTCTAAAAAAACTTGACAACACCCGCCGAGGGTGCATATCGAATTCTGCTCTTGCACCAATATAAGTTAATAATTGCTCATTAAGCGTAATTTAGCCGCACCAATTTTTAGGAGGAAGGCATATTATGGCCAAGAAAAAAGTTGTTTCCCTGGAAGGGGCCGTTAAGACCGATGCAGGTTTGACCTACAAGGGTGTTGTAATGGCTCCCGTTGTCGAGAAGTGTGAAGGTTGCGAACGTGTCGCTGAAGTTGAAGGCGAAAAGTTCTGCCCTACCTACGCTCAGCCTGAGAAGAAATGGGCTCACGGTGTCTGTAACTTTGCTACCCACGTCCGTGCTGAGATGGATAAGGGCGGAAAGGTTAAGGTCAACCCGCTCAAGGCTTCCAAGCGCGCTGCTCGCGGTCGCTAGAAACCATCGTTCTCGAAAAAAGGCGGGGCTTGTCCCCGCCTTTTTTCGTTTATGGACTTTAATTCATAGGTTATACAAGGACACTCACCTACACGGAGGGATCAAATGGATATCCTTTTCAAGACACTCGACCAACAGTCCGAAGCAGTAGTTGAACTGCAGACCAAGCTTACGGCAATTCCAGCTCTCGGCCCCTTAAATGGTGGCGAAGGAGAAAAGGATAAGGCTGAATTTCTGCTAGATCACCTCAAGTCAATGGGCATCAAGGATATTCGTGAGTTCCGAGCTCCAGCAGATGACGTGCCCTGTGGGTATCGTCCAACTGTAGCTGCTATCATTCCTGGTGAGAATACCGAGCAAACTTTGTGGGTTATTTCTCACATCGACATCGTGCCTCCAGGAGATCTTTCCTTATGGAAGACTGATCCCTACACCCTCGTTCGTGATGGTGATATCATTGTCGGCCGTGGTGTGGAGGATAACCAGCAGGGAATTGTTTCTTCTCTGCTTACGGCTCAGGCCATCCTGGACAACAATCTGACCCCAACTGTTAACTACGGCATGCTTTTCGTCGCAGACGAAGAAACTGGAAGTGCCTACGGTCTTGATTATATGGTTCGTGAACATGGTGATCTGTTTAAGAAGGATGATCTTTACTTGATTCCTGACTTCGGTGAAGCCACTTCAGAATCGGTTGAGGTGGCTGAAAAATCCATGTTTTGGTTGAAGGTAATTGTTGAAGGTAAGCAGTGTCACGCCTCTACTCCAGATCAGGGTATTAATACTTTGGTTCCGTGTGCGGATTTTATTTTGCGTATTCAAGAACTGGAGAATATTTTCGACGCTGAAAATCCCATTTACGATCCGCCTCGCTCTACTTTTCAACCTACCCAAAAAGAAGCCAATGTAGAGAACATCAATACCATTCCTGGGCGAGATGTGTTCTATGTCGATTCCCGAGTCATGCCTAATTACGATCTGGATGAGGTCTTGGATAAGATCAAGGAGTTTGGCTCTGAGGTAGAGAAGAAATACGGTGTGGCGATTTCCTACGAAGTCGTGCAGCGTGAACAGGCTGCGCCAGCCACTCCTGTGGACAGTCCAATTGTGAAAAAGGTCATTGGAAGTGTAAAAAAAGTTTACAACAACAGTCCGCGTCCTGTGGGAGTAGGTGGTGGCACCGTTGCTGCGATTCTTCGACACAAAGGATACGATGCAGTTGTTTGGGCCACTTTGAACCACTGCGCACATCAGCCCAATGAGTGGGCATCCATCAAAAACACCATCGGCGATGCAAAGGTTATTGCCGATATATTGTTTTAATCCGGGCAACGGGACTCCTGCAATGAAACCACCCTATCCTGATCAGTTTGATCTAATTGTTGTGGGCGCGGGCCATGCTGGCTGTGAAGCTGCCATGGCAGCGTCTCGTCTCGGTCTCAAAACCTTGCTTTTGACTATCAACGCCGACCGCATCGGCCATCTTTCCTGTAATCCTGCCATCGGTGGTTTGGCCAAAGGACACATGGTTAAAGAGATTGATGCATTAGGCGGCATGATGGGCCTTTGGGCGGACGCTGCAGGTATTCAATTTCGCATTTTGAATACTCGCAAAGGGCCGGCAGTTCGCTCCAGTCGTGCCCAGATTGATCGTGCAGAGTACATGCGTGTTGTCCAGAAATCGATTTATTCTCAGGATAACCTTTGGGTCTTTCAGGATACTGCTGACACCGTTCTCACTGAACATGGTCGTGTTTCCGGTGTGCGCACTCAGCTTCAGCAAACATTTCAGTCTAAGTCTGTGTTGTTGACCACAGGTACCTTTTTGCAAGGGCTCATGCATGTAGGACTTACAAGTATTAAGGGGGGGCGTTTTGGCGATCCCGCTTCAAATTCTTTGTCAAACTCTCTGCGCAATCTTGGATTTGATTTAGGGCGCCTCAAAACGGGAACTACTCCACGCCTGCTTAAATCGTCTATTGATTTTGACAAGATGGAGATTCAGCCTGGTGACAATCCGCCTGTTCCATTTAGTTTTCGCAATAAGACGGTTCCCATGCAGCAGGTGCCCTGTTACCTAACGTATACAAACGAAAAGGCTCACGAGGCTATTCGGTCAGGCTTTGATCGTTCTCCTATGTTCACAGGTGTAATTGAAGGCACTGGAGCGCGCTACTGTCCCTCCATTGAGGACAAAGTTGCCCGTTTCCCAGATAAAGATCGCCATCAGATTTTTGTTGAACCGGAAGGGTTGGATCATCCGGAAATGTACCCCAGTGGGATTCCCACCAGCCTACCCTTTGATGTGCAAAAAGAGATGGTTTCCGCCATCGTTGGACTCGAGAATGCCCAAATAGTACGTCCTGGATATGCTATCGAGTACGATTTTATACCGCCCACCCAGCTTAAGCCTACTTTGGAGTCTAAACTTGTACCCGGACTTTACATGGCAGGCCAAATTAATGGCACTTCCGGTTACGAGGAAGCAGCTGCACAGGGCTTATGGGCCTCTTTGAATGCTGCTTGTAAACTCTTGGAGCGTGAACCGTTCCTTTTATCTCGGGACCAAGCCTATATGGCTGTTTTGGTGGATGATTTGGTTACCAAAGGGACCAATGAGCCATATCGTATGTTTACTTCTCGAGCTGAACATCGTTTGCTTCTGCGTGAAGGCAATGCAGACGAGCGTTTAACACCAATCGGCCGTGAACTCGGTCTGGTGGATGACACTCATTGGGCTTTATACACTGCTAAGCAGATAAAAATGCAGGCAGTTATGGAAGCCATGAAGACTATTCGCATTCGTCCAAATGCTGAAACTCGTGAGATCATCCACTCCATCGGTGCCGCAGTGCCGGGCAAAGCTGTAGAATTGGCCGCTTTGCTTCGCCAACCGCAAATGGAAATCGAGAAATTGGCGCCTTTCTATCCAGAATTAGAAGAAATGGATGAAGACGTTCTTCGTGAGGCAGAAACTCAGATTCGATATGAAGGTTATCTCGTCAAGCAGGCCGATCTTGTTGCAAAATTCCATTTGCTTGAAGATGTGACGTTGCCTGCCGACATCGATTTTGATTTAGTTTCTGGTCTCACTACTGAAGTGCGGGAGAAGCTCACCAAGGTGCAACCTATGACTCTTGGGCAAGCGAGTCGCATCTCTGGAATCACCCCAGCAGCAATATCCTGTCTTGAAATTCATCTTAAAAAACTCGGCTTCTTATAACAGAAGCGTTCCTTCTCCCTATTGACAGCCGGTTCTCCACTGTCTAAATATTCCAATTATATTGAAGCCCACATATGTAGGGGGTTTCATATCGGCAAGTCATAAACATTTTGGAAGGAGTCTGGTCTTGGACGAAGGATCTGACAGTCGATTTACCAACATTTTCAAAAAAATATTTGGCTCCAACGGACAAGATCTTGAGGAGCACATCCTCGAAGCACGAGCCGAGGGAGAAATCGAGGGCGACGAAGTTTCAATGCTCCTCAATATCCTCGATTTTGACGAAAAAGAGGTTACGGAAATCATGGTTCCACGTACAGACATGGACTGTGTCGCAGTGGATAGCAGCGTGAAAGACGTCGCCTCAGTCATTCTTAATGAGGGATCTCACTCCCGAATTCCCATATATAAAGACACCAAGGATCACATTGTGGGGGTTGTGCATGCCAAAGATCTGCTTGCCCCATTACTCGACGGCAACGGAGATCAACCTATTGAAGGTTTGATGCGACCGGCTTTTTTCGTCCCTGAGGAGATGTGTCTCGATGATGTTCTTTCCGCTTTCAAGAGAGAAAAGATACACCTAGCCATTGTTCAGGATGAATATGGTGGCACCTCTGGGATAGTGACTATGGAAGACGTTCTTGAAGAGATCGTAGGCGAAATAGCTGATGAATATGATCAAGACCGTCCCGACGAAATCGAAGAACTGTCTGACGATGTTTTCATCGTATCCGGTCGTGTGCCCTTGGATGAAGTTTGTGATCGATGCAGCCTTTGCCTGGAGAGTGAAGATGTTGATTCCATCGGTGGTTTTGTCGCCGCCATGGCTGGACGTATCCCCAATGTTGGGGAGTTTTTTACCTTTGACGGGAAACGATTTACCGTTTTGGAAGCTGATGAACGTCAAGTTTGGGCCATTCGCATCGAACCTCTAGAAGGCGTATAAATTGTTTTCTCTCGTTCTTGTCGGCACTCTCGGAGCTTGGCTGGGATTTGCTAATCCTGTTTTACAATTTCCTTTGGCTGCTCTAGCCTTTCCTTTGGCTCTCACTTGGATTGGTCTTCGTGCCATCTCTTTGAAGCAAGCCTTTAAGTTTGGTTGGTTTGCAGGTCTACTTGCTGGCATTGGCTGTTATTACTGGATGGTAATTCCAGTTCAGACTTACGGTGGGCTTCCATGGTTTATCGCTCTTCCTTGCCCCGTTGTATTGGCCGCTGCCATGGGAATTTACTACGGCCTCTTTTCAGTTGCTATGTACCAGGCAGGCCAAAAACTTGAAGGCATCCCTTTGTGTCTATTAGCAGGACTGACTTGGGCTTCTCTGGAAATGTTAATGGGGTGGCTGTTTTCTGGTTTCCCTTGGACAAATCTTGCTTCAGCTTTTGCACCTTGGCCATTTGCTATACAAGGAGCAGCACTGTTAGGCGCATACGGGCTTTCAGGTGTGTTGACTATGCTCGCAGTCGCAGCGCTCCTATTCTCCACCTACCGTAGCACGCTATACCTTTCAATTTCTTTGTCTATCGGCATCTGTGCCTTTGGTGTACTTAGGATAAGTCATTTCAACGGTCCTAAGGCATCATATCCTATTTCAATTATTCAAGGAAATATTGATCAAGGTGCCAAATGGGATCCTGAGTATCAAGCAGCTACAGTTAAAAAATATGCAACCTTGACCTTGCAGGCCATTAGTCATTTCCATCCCAAGGTTGTCATCTGGCCTGAAACTGCTATGCCATTTTATTTTCAGGATAAGACTCCTTATAAAAAAGCTGTTCAAATCCTTGCCAAAGACAGTCGAACTCCTATCATTACAGGCTCTCCTGCGTATAAAGTTATTGATGCCAAAGCACGTAAGTACGTTCTCTACAACCGTGCATGGTTAGTAGACGATACTGGGCGAGCTCTCCAGCGGTACGACAAAGAACACCTGGTCCCTTTTGGCGAATATATGCCATTTGAGGAGTGGATTCCGTTTAAAAAATTAGTGCAGGCTGCAGGAGATTTTGTTCCAGGAGACAACAACCAGCCTATCATTATCGACGGCGTTGCTCTTGGAATGTTGATTTGTTATGAAGGCATCTTTCCGGAACTTGCTCAACAACAGGTAGAACGTGGTGCGAGCGTGATTCTGAACATCAGTAATGACGCATGGTTTGGAGAGACTTCCGCCCCAAATCAACATCTAAATCTGACAATTTTACGTGCCGTTGAACAAGGACGTTGGTTGGTGCGCTCTACAAACACAGGTATCTCTGCTTTTGTCGATCCGTTGGGGCGTATTACTGCCATGAGTACTCAATTCAAGGCAGAGCATTTGAACGCATTCGTCGCCCCGATAAATGATACCACACCGTTCCACAGGAATTACGACTTAATCGCTAGATCAATCTACGCTCTGACTGTTGCGATGTATGGTTTATTTGTGTTCGGTGCCAGAAGAAAAGAACAGTAGGATAATATTAAGTAATGAAAGAATTTCCTGAGCTTAAAGCCGTATCGACGGATCTTTTAGATCAATTTGAGTCTCTTTGGGGGCGTCTTTGACTATACTGAAACCAAGAATAGACTTGATGAAATAGAATTGGAACTTTCAAAACCTGGAGCATGGGATAAGCCTGATGCGCTCACTCCTGTGCTAAAGGAAAAAAGCCAACTTAGTATCAAACTCGGAATGTACGACGACCTTGTTGAAGCAAAAGACGACCTTGATGCATGGCTTGAATTGGCACAGGAAGAGGCAGATGGGGAAACATTGAATGCTTTAGATGCCCAAGTGCACTTGTTCCGCTCTCGTCTAGCTGGAACCGAGTTGGCTACAATGTTTGCTTTTGAACACGATAAAAACAATGCTATTCTTGAAATTCATCCTGGAGCTGGCGGTGTCGAATCACAAGATTGGGCCGAGATGCTTCTGCGAATGTACACTCGCTATGGGGAGCGTAAGGGATTTAAAGTAAATCAATTGGATTTTCAGCATGGCGATGAAGCTGGAATTAAGAGTGTGACTATACAAATAGAGGGATTGTATGCCTATGGACTTCTCAAGGGAGAAGCTGGAGTACATCGACTAATTCGTATATCGCCCTTCGACTCTTCTGGTAGAAGGCACACCTCTTTCGCTTCTGTTGATGTCTATCCCGACATGGATGATGACATTGAAATCGATGTGAAGGAAGAAGATCTGCGTATTGATACTTTTCGATCAAGTGGCCCCGGTGGTCAAAGTGTGAACAAGACTAGTTCTGCCGTGCGAATCACCCACATACCCACTGGAATTGTTGCTCAGTGTCAAAATGAGAAATCACAGCACAGAAATAAAGCAACTGCCATGCGTCTGGTGAAGGCACGGTTGTATGAAGCTGAACTCAAAAAAATTGAGGAAAGCCGTCGACAAGACTATCAGGCCAAGGAAGCCATTGCTTGGGGAAGTCAGATCCGCACCTATACACTCCAACCATACCGGCTGGTCAAAGATCATCGCTCCAACAGCGAAACAGGTAATGTCGAGGCGTTTCTTGATGGCGACCTAGACGAAATGATCCGCAACTACTTACTCTTTATGCATGCCCATGGACAAAACACTTAAATTTCCGCAAAACGAATTGGCCACAGAGCTTGCCGTACTTCGAGAGGAATTAGGAAACCGCTTCTTCTCTGGAGAAGATGGGGATGCTTCTGATGCCGTTTGGGTCTTTCGACTGTTTCAAGGTGTGTCACCTAGCGAATGGGAAGATCTCTCTAGCAAGCATAATCTGAGCGGCTGGCTAAGCTTGCCGATTGATGGTGACGCTTTTCCGCATCTTAAGCGTTTTCAGGAGACACTTGAACGTCTTGCTTATCAAACTGAGCATGATGCCCTTACTGGATTGGCAAATCGACGAGCTTTTGACCGTACTCTTGATATTGAAATTGAACGGTCAAAGCGAGCACGGACTCCCCTTTCACTTGCTATTTTTGATTTGGATAACTTTAAATCCATCAATGATACATATGGTCATCCCAAAGGAGATGAAGTGTTGTCCTCTTTTGCTCAGAAGCTTGAGCAAACAACTCGGCGCTATGACTTAGCTGCTCGATATGGTGGAGAGGAATTTGCTTTGATTATGGCAGGATCTGGGGTGGTCAAAGCGCAACGTCTTTTAAGTCGTCTTCTTAATGAATTTCGGGAAATTGAGTTTGTATCTCCCGATGGTGCTAAAATCTTTAATGTTACCTGCTCTGTAGGTCTTACTTGCTACAAGGGCTCCGTAGATATAACCGCTGATGAGTTCATTAAGTTGGCTGATGATGCGTTGTATGAAGCCAAGACCTCTGGCAAAGATCAAGTCAAGGTTTCAAAGCTACCCTTTGTGGACAATGTACCTAATGACACACTGGTTCATGCAAACGAAAAGCAATTCCTTTTTGGTGGAAATTAACGGAGATAAGTCATGAACGATAACAATACACTTAGCCTGTCCATCATGAGCGGCAAAGGCGGAGTTGGAAAAACTAATATTGTCCTAAATCTGGGGTATGCACTTCATGAGGCGGAAATGACCGCCATGCTCATGGATTGTGATCTTGGCTTAGCCAATCTTGACGTTCTACTCGGGATATCGCCAGAAAGAAATTTGCACGATTTAATGCAGACAGGTGTTGACGCCGAAGATGTTCTTGTCCCTATTGAGGACGGGTTCGATATGCTGCCAGCCACTAGCGGTGTGCCTGAATTGGTTGAGATGGATGAAGATATGCAGGATATCTTGTTCAAGAAACTCATTACTCTTGCGGGTGAATATGACTATCTCATGCTTGATTTAGGTGCTGGCATTAGCCATACGGTTCTATCGTTTGCTGCCCTGACCCAACTTCGGATTGTCGTGGTTACTCCAGAGCCGACATCACTGACCGATAGCTACGCCATGATTAAAGTTTTGGCGACACAGCATAATGTTAAGGATTTCCTAGTAATCGTAAACCAAGCAGTATCGGCTAGTGAAGCAAAGCAGACTTTTGACAGACTGTCTGCTGCCTGTAAAAACTTCTTGAATATCGAGCTTCGAAATCTCGGCTTCATTCACCAAGATCAGACTCTCGTTGAGTCTGTTCGTCGTCAAACGCCGCTGATGAAATTTGCTCCGAATGCTCCAGCAAGTAAAGATATCAAGATGTTAGCGCAAAAGATTATGCGTTACAGGGAGGCCAATATAGAGCGAATTGCTGGGCGTCCTATTCTTAAAGACTTCCCTTCTGTGTGAAATTATAAATAAGGGGTTGACGAAAAGAGTTATTTTTCGGCATAGTTAGTGAGAATTTTAGAAGAGTTCCGTGTTTTGTTGCCCGAAAGGCCTCAAAATGGGGCTTTCGGTTAACTCTATAGTTCCAGGGGGACACTATGAACAAGAGCGAATTGATTAAGGCTCTGTCTGAAGAGAAAAAAATGCACGTTGACGAAGCCACCAAGGTGGTCGGAGCCTTCGTCGATTCCGTCAAGGAAGCCCTTCTCCGTGGTGACCGAGTCGAAATCCGTGGCTTTGGCAGCTTCAAAATCAAGGACTATGAAGGCTACACTGGCCGTAACCCGAAGACAGGTAGTGTCGTTCAGGTTCGTCCTAAAAAGCTTCCCTTCTTCCGTCCTGGTAAAGAGTTGAAAGAATTTATTAACGACTAAAATGCGTTGGTTTTCATACTGCCTGCTTGTGGCGGCAATTCTTTTATCTTGTGAGTTCGCACGAGCAGGTCAGCCGTTGCTGACAATTCTCTACTCAGCAAATACGTATGGCACGGTGCGGCCATGCCCTTCTTGAGGCGGTAAGACTCTTGGAGGGGTGGCCCGGCGGGCCACGTATTTTTTAGACGCTAAAAAGTCAGATCAGCCCATACTTCTCGTTTCCGGTGCTTGGGAGTTCATGGTTCCTGGCGGCAAAAAACCTGCTGCTGAATTGGTATCCGGTCTTGCAAAATCCTATGATTTAATGAACTATGACATCGCCATGCTCGCACAGGATGAAGCCAACTATTTTGGTCATCTAGGTGTCAACGTCGACCAGACGAGAAATGCTGCCAAGGATGCACCTTTTACCAAGGTAAAGACTTCGTCGGGTGATTCGATAGGATTTATTCGATTCCCTTCTCTGAGGAAGGGGCATGATGCTCCTGCAGAAGGAATCATCCGAGAAATTACTAGTTTGGTCAAAAAGCACCAAGATGAGGTCAAACTCTTGATCGGTCTTTCCGACTGGGGGTGGGCTGCTGAGCGCGAGTATCTGGCACAATCGCCGGAATACACTCCCGATTTCTTGTTTGGAAGCGGTTATGGCTCCGGCGTTAATGGACGTGTTGAGGCTGACGGCCGATGCGTCTGGGTTCGCCCATATGATAAAGGTCGAACAATAAATGAGGTCAGGATTTTTTCATGGCCTGATCGTTCTCAACCTTTTGTTTGGGAAGAACCTAATGCCGTCATGTCTCTTTCAGTTGGACTTGGCGACAATTATGCCGACAACCCGGACGTGAGCGCCATATTACATTAGGGTGCTTCATGCCCCTTTTTATAAACCCGCAGCTTTCCGCTTTACAGGAGGGGATGATCATGGAACTCAGAGGAGCTTTCACTGCCCTCTCGACACCGTTTAAAGACGGTCAGATCGACGAGACAACTTATCGCGACTTCATTGAATGGCAAATTGAACAAGGTATTGATGGCCTTGTGCCCTGCGGCACCACCGGTGAAGCCGCTACTCTGACTCATGAAGAACAGGGACGTATCATCAAAATTTGTGTTGAACAGGCCAAAGGTCGCGTTCCTGTGATTGCTGGTGCTGGCTCTAACAGTACACGCGAAGCTATCGAATTGACCAAGATGGCTAAAGATGCTGGTGCAGACGCAGCTTTGCAAATTACACCTTATTATAACAAGCCAACTCCCGGTGGATTGGTAGAGCACTTTAAGGCAATTGCAGCCGAAGCCTCTATGCCATTCGTTATTTACAACGTTCCAGGGCGTACCGGTTTAAATCTTTTGCCAGAACATCTCAAAATGATCACTGACGCAGTTCCCGAGGCCATTGCAGTCAAGGAAGCTACAGGTAATCTTAATCAAGGAGCTCAGGTCATTGAGCAATGTGGTAAAGATTTCAATCTGCTTTCCGGCGATGACTTTACTGTCCTTCCACTTCTTTCCGTTGGTGGATGTGGTGTTATTTCTGTTATTTCAAACATAATGCCTGCGGCAATGAGCGGAATGTGTAAAGCCTTCTTTAATAAGGATCATGAGAAAGCTCTTGATCTGAGTTTGAAAATGGCTCCGGTCAATCGTGCCATGTTCATGGAGACTAATCCGATTCCGGTCAAAACTTCTCTCAACATGATGGGAATTTTCCCTGAAGCCTCATTCCGTCTTCCAATTGTCCCGATGCAAGAAGACAACAAGCCGAAGCTTAAAAAAATACTTAAAGAAGCTGGCGTTATATAATTTTTGATCAGGGCTTTTTTCGGTCATCCCAAGCGGAGCAACGTTTGTTGCTCCGCTTTTTTTGCTATGTATCGGTGTTAAAATTATAATTTTAATAAAATGGCCCGCCAGCACAACGCTGACGGGCCTGACTTTGCGCACTATTTTAGTCTAGTAGACTAGCCTTCGAAGGCCTTGATGAAGTTGGGGGCAACCTGCTTTTTGCGGCTCATCACGCCGTCCAGGTAGACGGGAGCGCCGTCAGTTGCAACGCCGAAAGCCTTTTCGACAACAGACGGATCGTCAGAGGCAATAAGCATCTCAGAGCCTTCCTTCATGATGTCAGTCAAAAGCAGGAAGACGGAGTGACGACCATCAGCTTTGACTTTTTCGATTTCAGCCTGAAGAGCTTCTTTGTGAGCGTCCAGCATAGACAAATCAACAACTTCCAGCTGGCCAATACCAACTTTGTTGCCGGACATGTCAAAGTCTTTGTAGTCGCGGAAAACAAGTTCATTCGGGGTAGCACCGTCAACAGCAGACTTGACTTTGAACATTTCCATGCCCAGAGCCATAACATCTTCAACGCCGGCGATTTTAGCCAGTGTTTCTACTGCTTCCTTGTCCTGCTCAGTGCAGGTCACGGACTTGAACATGACGGTATCGCTCAGAATGGCGCACAGCAAGATGCCTGCAACATTAGCCGGAACTTCAACGTTGTAGAAATCGTACATGGCCTTGATGACAGTACCGGTACAGCCAACAGGCCACACCCACATTTCCAGCGGGTTGGGGGTGGTAACATCACCCAGTTTGTGGTGATCAACAACAGCAAGAAGTTCACCCTTGTCCAAGTTGTCGATGGTCTGGGAGATATCGGTGTGGTCAACCAAGATGATCTGCTGGTCGGTAGCGTCGGTGACGATCTCGGGAGCAGTGAAGCCGAACTTCTCAAGCACGAAAGCAGTTTCAGGAGCGATTTCGCCCTGAGTGATAGCTTTGGCTTCCTGGCCACGCTTGGTGAAAAGATCAGCGACAGCAATCGCGGAAGCGACGGTATCGGTATCGGGGTTTTTGTGTCCAACAACCAAAATTGCCATATCTAAAGTCCTCCTAATTAAATTACTCCTGAAATCAGGAAAATTACCTCTGAAATAGAATGTGCCAAATATCACAATCTTTCCCACCTGTGCAAGTTAAAACAGGTGAAAAAACACAATATCGAACGAAAAAATTTTAGATACTCATAGAGGCTAGGTAAAAGGCAACAAGAGCTGTGCCTATTGCCAATACGACATAAACACGCTTAAGCCTAAGAGCCATGAGACCTCCCAATGTTGCGGCAATCCAAAGGTGGGCCCATGTTATGTCGATTGAAAGCAAGAAGCCGGGAAACAATGATATAAATGCTTGAAATGTGAACATCAGAACAAGCAGACATAAATAAAAAGTTGAAAAGGAAAAAATAAGCTTCCGGCCGATAGCCCGCGCTACGAGAATTGATGGCACATTCTGATCCTTAGGATTCCGAGACCAATTGAGAAGTGAGTTGTAGCTCCCCTTCTCCTGTTCACGTAGAATGAACTCTAATTTAGCCCCAACCCAAGCCAAAGGCATGCTCATAAACAGAATGCCCATAATCCGTCCAGGGGCGCTGAATCCAAAATATGTTGTGAGCGATAATGCGGCAAAGGTCGCTGCCGTTAAGTGTGGTGGGATATACGTTCCAACAGGTATGAGATCCAACCAAAAAAGCTCAAAAAAGATTGCTATATATAAACTGGTTTCAATATCCCCAGTGAAGAGCGCCCAGAACAATCCAACAACGAGTGGACGTTCTAGAAGTCCGAGACTAAGTGAGAAACGGAAGAGAGAAAAGAGGGCAAAAAAAAAGCGACCAGTGCGAACCAAAGATATGGACTAGCAACAGACATATCTAGAACCTCACCTGAATAGGATCATTGGGTACGCAACGGAAATCAAGCTCTACGCCTTTTTGGGATAATTGTTTGAGACAGCTTTCATCATCGTCAGAGAGTGCTACACTAGGGGAAATTTGCTTTTTCCCAGGGCTATAATGAACGTTACCAATATTCAAAACTTCAAATCCGAATCCACATTCATATGCACGTTTGGCATCCGGACAAGAAGAAAAAAGAACCAAAATAGATTCTGATTCACCTGAATCTTTTCTCTCTTCAATTTCATCAGCGAGTTGCTCGATCGAACAAAAAATACAAGAGATGGTTTGAGGGATAGCCAGTGACATGATTTCTTGCTGCAACATATCTGCGGCAAGAGCATCATTTGAAACAATCACAGTTTTGGCGCCTGTGTGCGGAAGCCAAGTTTCTATGATCTGCCCATGAATCAACCTATTGTCGATGCGTACAAGAGTCACGGTAACTCCCTATTTCTTAGCCTTTTTACGCAGCATTGCACCCGCGACCTTTATACCTTGCTGTCCTGCAGATTTAGCTTTATCAGCCAACGCATCAAGATTCATGGAACGATGTTGAAGCGTTGATACCAGCATTGGCAAATTCACACCTGTAATAACTTCTAACTTTTCTGATTTCATAAGAGAAAGGCTCATTGTAGTTGGTGAGCCTCCAAAAAGGTCAGTTAGGGCAACGACGCCCTTTCCACTTTCTACTGATCGAATTGCTTTGCGAATTGCCTCCATAGTCTCATCAACGCCAATATTTACGTCGACTCCTATAGCGATACATTTTTCTTGGGGGCCAAGAACTGTTTCTGCAGCATCCAGTATGGTCTTGGCAAAAGCACCGTGGGTGACAATTACCACCCCGACTTGTTTAGTATTAGTGGTTGGTTTTGCAATCATAATTATCCCAATTCCATGTGTCGGTGTTCAATTGTGACTGCATACCCTTTTTTCTTTAAGGTAGCCAGTACGGACTCAGCCACAGATACAGAACGATGTCGGCCACCAGTACAACCTAACGCTAGTGTTATTCTATAACGCCCTTCATCTGCATAAAGAGGCAACATGTAGCTTATAAAATCCAAAAATTTCGCCTCAAACTCTTCTCCAACATCACTCTTCAAAACATAATTTTGAATAGACTTTTCTAAGCCAGACAATTGACGAAGGTTCTTGTCAAAATAAGGGTTAGGAAGGAATCGAAGGTCAAAGACAAAATCTGCTTCTGTCGGAACACCGTATTTAAACCCAAAAGTAATGATATGCACTCGCATACCACGCCCTAATTCTTCAATCGCTGTCCATTTTGTTTGAATAACTCTTCGCAAGTCATGTACTGAGTAATGTGTAGTATCTAGTACCAACTCGGCATTCTCACGAATTGGCCCGAGCATTTCTCTTTCTTTTGCAAGGGCCTGCTCCAGTCCTAGAGATTGACTTTCAAGAGGATGGAGCCTTCGTGTCGTTGCGTACCGACGAACTAACTCATCCTGCTTTGCCTCCAAAAACAATACCTGTGGCACTATTCCCAGATCAGTAAGGTCTCGTAGAGCATTATGCCAGCCATCCAAAAATTCTAGTTGACGCATATCCATACCCAAAGCCAGGCCACGATATTTAGCATCCTCTTTAAGGATTAACTCAGCGATCTTGGCTGACATTCCCGCAGGAAGTCCATCAATGCAAAAAAAGCCCAGATCCTCAAATACTTTGAGAGCTGTGCTTTTTCCAGAACCGGAAATACCGGTGACTACAACAACGGGAAAGGTATTACTTGGGCTCAAAGAAAGAATCCTTTTGGGCTAAACACCTTGGAGGAGTTTCCAAAGACCTTCAGGACCATCTGCACCGATAAACTCATTACGGAATTCAGAGTCCTTCAATATACGAGAAATTTGCGCTAGAATACGTAGGTGCATTCCAGCAACACTCTCAGGGGCTAGAACAAGGAAAAAAATCGAGCACGGCTTATGATCTAACGCATCGAATTCGACACCAGTCTTGCTTCGCCCCGCGATAACGATAACTTTATCCAAATCCTCTAATTTTCCATGTGGTATTGCGATTCCATCTCCAATACCAGTTGTTCCGAGTTTTTCACGATCAAGAAGGACACGAACCGCTTGGTTCGTGTCCATCTCTGGATATTTTTCACTCAAAGGAGTGATAAGTTCATTTAACACCTCTGCCTTAGTTGCAGAGGTTAATTCGGAAAGGACAAGGTCCTTTTCCAGGTAGTCACCAAGCTTCATAGTCTAGTTTCCGGGGTCGATCAGTCCGAAATCGCCGTTCTTTCGCTTATAGATTACGTTTACACCCTCAGTCTCGGCATTCAAGAAAACGAGGAATTCATTATCAAGCGTATTAAGTTGTTCTGCAGCCTCATCAATAGACATGGGCTTGGCCTCATATGAATCAGTGCCTACAATTGAAGGACCTTCGTCTCCAGTCACATCATCATAAGACAAGAAATTCATTTGAACCTTGCTACCACGGCCTTGACGGCTGCGATTCTTTATCTTCTCACGCATTCTACGAAGCTGAGCCTCGACCTTGTCTAATACCATATCAATGGTCGAGTACATGTCTTCAGAATCTTCATATGCAGATATATGGATGCTGTCCGCGTTAAGGATAACGTCCGCCTTATGACGGAACTTGTCGACCAGCAGGTTCACCTGGAGATCGGCTTCGGTATCGGAAACGAACTTGCCCACCTTTTCAAAACGCTTCTGTGCGTAGTCCTTTAAGTGGTCGGACGGCTCAAAGTTCTTGAAAGTGAAGCTTATGTTCATATGCTACCTCCTGGTTGATTATACGAGAAACTAATTAGAAGTATTGTTTACGCTTTGAAGAAGAGGCGATACCCATGGCGGAACGATACTTGGCGACGGTTCGCCTTGCGATGTTAACATCGAGTTTCTCCTTGAGTATTTCTCCAATTTTTTCATCGCTTAGTGGCTTCTTCGTATCTTCCTCGGCGATCATTTGCTTGATGAGCGCCTTTACGCTTTCCGACCCTACCTGAGAACCGTCATTCAAATCCAGTGCACTATTGAAGAAAAACTTCAATTCATAAATGCCATGCGGCGTTGAAACGTACTTACTGGTAGTAATTCGGCTTACGGTAGACTCATGCATCTCGATGTCCTCAGCTACCTCCTTGAGGATCAAAGGTTTGAGCTTGGTTACACCTTCTTCAAAGAACTCCCGTTGAAAACGGACAATACTCTCAACTACTTTGTACAATGTTCTCTGCCGTTGGTACAGACTTTTCATTAACCATGCGGCAGATCGCATTTTTTCTTGAAAATATTCTTTTTCTTTATCCGCCGCACCCTTCATAGAATCCATGTAGAAGCTGTTCATTTGCAAACGAGGCAAGCCATCTTCATTAAGGATTATGACAAACTCATCTCCGTACTTATAGACAAAAACGTCTGGACTCACATAGTGCGGATCAGTGCTTGAAAAGCTTGTTGCCGGCATAGGATCAAGAGTCTGAAGAAGATCAAGATATTCCTTGAGCTCTTCCATGGAAATCTTAAACTTTCGCGCGAGTGGCTTATAGCGATTCTTTTCCAAGTCTTCGAGATGATCACGAACCAAAGATTCCAAAATTGGATCATCGTATCCAAGCACATCCATCTGAACGAGCAAGCATTCTTGAGGAGTTCGAGCTCCTACGCCAACAGGATCAAGCCGCTGGATACGCTTTACAACATCTTCAATTTCATCTTCGGTAGCCTGAACCATGGACATGATCTCTTCATTGGAAGCCTGAAGATAACCATTATGATCAACGTTTCCGATGACAATTTCACCAATAGCAATGTCACTATCTGTAAAATTCGAAAGCCGCATTTGCCAATTGAGATGCCCTTCCAGTGAAGGCTTTGAGGCAAGCCGTGCTTCAAAGGAAAGTCCTTCTTCTGGAATTTCGGAGTCACGTGCAGAAGCCTGCTTGGAGGTAGACGAAAATTCTCCGAGATAATTTTCCCAATCCGCAGTTCGAACCAATTCCTCTTCTTGTTGGGATTCTGTCAGCTCTTCCTTTTCACGGACTTCAGTCTCAGTTTCAGTTTCGTCTAGAAACGGATTCTCCATGAGCTCTTGCTGAACAGTTTCCAGCAGCTCAAGACGAGATAGCTGCAACAGCTTGATAGCCTGCTGCAACTGAGGCGTCATGACCAGTTGTTGGGAAAGCTTAAGTTGTTGCCTGAGTTCGAGTCCCATATATAAATCCCGGAGGCTGCGAAGGCATCTCTATCGGTTTGAAATCAAATAGTCGGTATTGACGTAACTTTTTTCCACTTCTTAATAATATTATTGCCACAGCAATATGTTAAAATCAAGAACACTCTTGTAACCTGTCGAAACTATTGGGCTAGTTATTATTTCGATGGCACATGAAAAAAGTGTACCAACCTTTAGATGAGGTGTAAATCGAGAAACGCTTATGAGATGTAAAAAAAGGGGTTACAGACTAAAATCTTCGCCCAAATAAATTTGACGGGCACGGCTGTTTTGTACAATCTCCTCTGGATTGCCTTCTAGAATAACTGTTCCTTCATATACAAGGTACGCACGGTCACAGATGTTCAATGTCTCACGCACATTATGGTCTGAAATCAGTATGCCTATGCCCATAGACTTAAGAACTGAAATAATTTCTTGAATGTCAATGACTGCAATTGGGTCAACCCCAGCAAACGGTTCATCAAGCAGAATAAATTGTGGGTCCATAATTAGTGCACGAGCAATCTCCAAACGACGTCGCTCTCCACCTGAGAGAAACATAGCCGCCTGGTCTGCCAACTTCGTAATTCTAAACATTTCCATGAGTTCATTAGCTCGCTCCTTTTGAGCAGCTTTGTTCATGGAAGTCTGTTCAAGTATTATTTCAAGATTTTGGCGAACAGATAGTTTTTTAAAAATGGAGTTTTCCTGTGGCAGGTAACTAACCCCCATTCGTGCTCTTTCATGAAGAGGCTTATCTGTCAGTGGAACTTGATTGAGAACTACTTGACCTGTGTTAGGCTTAACGATGCCTACCAACATGTAAAAGGTAGTAGTTTTACCCGCTCCATTAGGACCGAGTAAGCCCACAACTTCTTGTGGATTAACTTCCAAATTGATGCCGTGTACTACTTCTTTCTGACCATATCTTTTAGAGAGATTGGTGGCTGTAAGTCCTTTAGACATTAAGGCACCTTCACGCCTTCTGGAGTCATGAATACAGCGCGGACACGCTGTCCTTTACCTCCTACAACTTCGCTACGATTTTCGCGAGCGTAGAAATTAATCACCTCACCTGTCAGGCTATTGGGGCCATCTTGAAGCTTGGGATTGTCTTCCATTTTGAGCATCTGGCTTGCCACAAAGTAGGTCAGCTTACCACAAGTCCCCTCAGACTTGCCCTTCTTGGCGCGCACATTGCCCGATGCCACGATTCTCTCAATAGAATCAGCGGAAAATTGCTTTCCTGACTTGGAACCAAGGTAAGCTGAAAGTTTATTAGCCCAAAGCGTCAAGCCACCATGCTCTGCAACAACATTGCCAACAAATGAGACGACTCTTCCGCTTTCGTTGTAAACCATTCTGTCTGAGGAAATTTGAACAGGAGTCCTTGTTGGATCAACTCCCAAACTGCCAGTGTCGGAAGGCGGTGTTGCCGCTACTCCTGCTTTAACTTCCCCTTCCCCATTCGCTTGCTTGGATTCGACTGCTGTGGTTTCGTCCGCAGTTTTTTTAGATGGTTGCTGAGCGACCTTTGCTAAAAACTTAGAGTTGGCATAACCAATAGCGCGTTTTTCATCTCGACTTGCTTCATTTAGATTAAAAACTGCAAACCAACCATTTCTCAAGAAATCAACTTTCACTCGCTGACCGCGAGCCAATGTCACGACATGCTCACCCTTGGGTGTGCGTTGATCACGAACGTTTAGATTTTGCGTCGCTTCGCGAATTTCACCCCAGTCTTCGGCACAAGCCGAGCCAGAGGCTAAGAGAAGGCAAAGGAGAGTTAAAGCAGTGGTATATAAGATCTTCATCGGAGTCATACTCCTTCTCTACTGTTTAAACGGGTTTTTATCCAACCCTTCAGGGGCCAGCAACGCATTAACCCTTCCAGCTGCAACCAGTTCATGAGTGACCAAATTGATCTCGACTGCAGCGGCTTGAAGGGTCATGTCAGGACGTCGCACAATTACGCCCCCTTTGAGATAGACCTTATCGATTGCACCTACGTAGTCAAGATGCTGAGCGATTAATTCCATATCGCCAAATCGTCCGGTCACATTGTCATACAATGTTAGATTGTCATCTTGCTGATCGACTTCGCCTCGGTCAGCCTTAACATAAACTTCTTGCCGATCATCGCCGTAGTATGCCGTCAGTTGTGGCCGTACAACACCAATCAACTTCTTTTCTTGATTATATTTTGCTGATTTTGCAAGCAACTTCCAAGTCATTGCGCCCTGCTTACCTTGAACGAGCTCAATGTCTTCAGCTACGATATCCGCCTCGTTAAGAATCTCCTCACGCGTTTTCTCAGTTTTGATAGAATCCTCACTCCTCTCAACGAGAGGCGACGAAAAGAGAATCTCTTTGACTATAAAGCCAAGAATTATACCCACTGCGAAAATTATTATGAAGGAGAGAGCTGGACGCCCTTTCATCTAATCCGTCCACTGTTTAAGGGCTTCTTCCATTAAGCCTCGGGCTTCAAAGATGAAACCAATAGCTTCACGAACCGCACCTTCGCCGCCGCTACGAGAGGTAATTAACTCCGCAACAGCTTTTACTTCAGGCACCCCGTTGGGGACACTAATTGCCAACCCCGCTGTACGCATTGCTCCCAGATCAATCCAATCATCACCCATGAATGCTGCTTCGGATGGTTCAACGCCTACATTTTCACACATTTCAAGGAAAGGTGGAATCTTATTATGATGCCCGGCATAATAATGCCGAATTCCAAGTTCAGTAATGCGATTTTCTACTGGCTTCTGATTTAGACCTGTTATGACGCCAATTTCAAGGCCAACAGCCTGAGCTAACTTAATACCAAGACCGTCTTGCACATTAAACCGTTTCATGGCGATACCATTAGCGTCATAGTACAGACCACCATTGGTCAGGACGCCGTCGACATCAAGCACAAGAAGTTTTATGTTTTTCGCCAACTCTCTGGCGCGATCATCCATTGTTGATCTCCCAGATAGCCTTCAGTCGGGTCAGTAGTGCCTCGACTTTTTTAAGCGGCTGACTATTTGGACCATCACAGAGGGCATTATCTGGATCGGGATGACATTCCATGAATACACCATTAGCACCGGCAGCCACGGCTGCGGCTGCAAGGACAGGCACGTATTCACGTTGACCGCCGGAAGCTCCGCCCAAGCCACCAGGAATCTGTACAGAATGAGTGGCATCAAAGACAACTGGAACGTCAAAGCTTTGCATCTCAGGGATGGACCGCATGTCAACAACCAAGTTGTTGTAGCCATATGTAGAACCACGCTCGGTCAGCCACACTTGTTCGTTGCCAGATGCACGCACCTTCTCTACAGCATTTTTCATGTCCCAAGGAGCCAAGAATTGACCTTTTTTGATGTTGATAATTTTCCCAGTTTGGGCTGCAGCTACCAACAGATCTGTTTGACGGCAAAGAAAGGCCGGGATTTGAATAACATCTGCGACCTCGGCTACTGTTGCTGCCTGCTCGGGATGATGAATATCTGTCACTATAGGCAGTCCAAAAGCCTCTTTAACCTCGGATAGAATATTAAGTCCACTCTCTAAACCGGGGCCACGAAAACTCGTCACAGATGTTCGGTTCGCTTTATCGAACGAACTTTTGTAAATTAATGGCAATTTCAACTTAGCCGCAACTTCAGCCAAAAATTCGGCTGTTTGCATGGCTGTTTCACGTCCCTCAATGACACACGGTCCGGCCAGAATAAACGGGCCGGACCGAGAATTTTCATATAGGTAGTTGATACTCAACTAATTACCCCTATTGGCCTTATCTTCTTTCGATGCCTTAATGAAGTCCCGGAATAAAGGGTGTGGATCCATAGGACGGGATTTGAATTCTGGATGGAACTGACAACCCAAGAACCACGGATGGTCAGGAATTTCCACAATCTCCATGAGAGATTCATCAGGAGCAGTACCAGAGAAAACCAGACCGTTTTCTTCGCACTGCTGGATGAATTCATTGTTAAATTCAAAACGATGGCGATGACGTTCATCTATGTTGATGGTCTTGTATGCCTCATACGCCTTGGTATCTTTCTTGAGCTTACAAGGATAAGAACCCAAACGCATTGTGCCGCCCTTATCAGAGCCTTCGTCGCGCACTTCAGTCTTTTTAGTGCGGAAATCGTACCACTCTTTCATCAAATAAATGATATTGTGCGGAGTCGTTGTATCAAACTCTTCAGAGTTTGCACCTTCAAGACCGATAACGTTTCGCGCGAACTCAATGCAAGCGCACTGCATACCTAAACAGATACCGAAGAACGGCACCTTGTTTTCACGGGCATATTTGATAGCGAGAAT
Source organism: Pseudodesulfovibrio sp. zrk46 (assembly GCF_012516435.1). Lineage (NCBI taxonomy): Bacteria > Pseudomonadati > Thermodesulfobacteriota > Desulfovibrionia > Desulfovibrionales > Desulfovibrionaceae > Pseudodesulfovibrio > Pseudodesulfovibrio sp. zrk46. Next base: position 3,350,473 of record NZ_CP051216.1, on the reverse strand, counting down.
TTTGCCTTCAACACCTCGGGAACCAAAGCCGCCTGGAACCAGAATTCCATCAAGATTTTTGAGCTTTTTCTCGAAGTTCTTAGTGTTGAGCTTCTCAGAATTCACATATTCAAGCTCCACTTTAACCTCATTGGCAATACCACCGTGTACCAGGGCTTCGTGGAGACTCTTGTAAGCTTCGGTCAGGTCGACATATTTGCCGATAATACCGATTTTAACCGTTCCCTTGGGGTTGTACAGGGAGTGCACCAGCTTCTCCCAAGGAGCGAGCTCTGCGTTTTTGGCGGGAAGTCTGAGCTGAATAGCAATCTTCTGATCAACACCCTCCTCGTAGAACTTCAGAGGAACCTCGTAAATTGAGGAAACATCTACGCCGGTAAACACCGCGTCAGAGTCGACGTCACAGAAAAGAGCGATCTTGCGCTTAAGCTCTGCTTCCAACTCTTCTTCTGCCCGACAAATAATAATGTCTGGCTGGATACCCACACTACGAAGCTCCTTGACGGAGTGCTGGGTGGGCTTGGTCTTCAGTTCGCCTGCGGTCTTAATGTACGGCACCAATGTAAGATGAATGTACAGAACATTTTCCTTGCCCAAGTCATTTTTGAGCTGGCGAATGGCTTCCAGAAAAGGCTGACCTTCAATGTCACCAACGGTGCCGCCGATCTCGATGAGAGCGACGTCTTCGCCGTTGGGCAGGTTGATAACCGCTTCCTTGATGGCGTCAGTGATGTGAGGGATAACCTGCACAGTGCCGCCGAGGTAATCACCACGACGTTCCTTTTGGATCACTGAATTATAGATGGAGCCGGAGGTGTAGTTGTTCTGCTGGCTCAGCGCGGTATTCAAGTAACGCTCGTAGTGACCCAGGTCGAGGTCGGTTTCGGCACCATCGTCAGTGACGTAAACCTCACCATGCTGGAAGGGGTTCATGGTGCCGGGATCGACATTGATATACGGGTCGAGTTTCTGAATGGTCGCTTTGAGACCACGGGCTTGAAGGAGTGCGCCAATGGCTGCAGCAGACAAACCTTTGCCCAAGGAGGACAGAACACCACCCGTTATAAAAATGAATTTGGTTTTCATACGAGAGAGAGCCCCTTCGTTATGCTTTTGAATTATAAAAGAATTTCACGGATAAACTCACTTGTTATCCGTGTTGACTGACTAGCGCTGGACAAGTATGTTGCAGCCCAGCAAATCGTTGCTTCGCAAATATTTTGCAGGGTACAGCCACAAAGTCAATAGAGAGAGGAGAAATTCATGGCTCGCGTTAACGCCCTTGTCATTACCGGATACGGTACCAACTGTCACGATGAATCCGCATACGCGCTTAAAACCGCTGGAGCGGACAATACGGATATTGTGTACTTTTCCGACCTTGCCGCAGGGCATGTTACGATGGAGAAGTATAATTACCTCCTTTGTCCTGGCGGATTTCTGGATGGTGACGATCTCGGAGCTGCACAAGCTGCAGCCCTCCGTTGGCGTTGGTCCAGCACCGAAGATGGTAACCCCGTCCTTGATCAGTTGAAAGGATTTTTTGATAACGGTGGTATCATCCTCGGCATTTGCAATGGCTTTCAGCTTTTGTGCAAGCTTGGCCTACTCCCCGCGGTAGGTGGTAAATATTTTGAACGTCAGGTCTCACTTTCCTATAACGATTCAGGTCGCTTCGAAGATCGTTGGGTCACCCTGAAGACCAACCCTAACTCTCCCTGCGTTTTCACCAAGGGGCTTGACTATCTTGAAGTGCCTATTCGTCATGGTGAGGGGAAGATTATTCCTATGGATGATGTCATGCTCAAGGAGATCATAGACAACAATTTATACGCTGTTCAGTACATCGATCCCGAAACCAAGGAGCCAACTCAAGACTACCCCTTCAACCCCAACGGTTCTCCTATGGGCATTGCTGGGCTGACCGATCCCACTGGTCGTATTCTGGGATTGATGCCTCACCCCGAGGCGTATAACCACCCTACCAATCACCCCTCTTGGACGCGTGGCACCAATCCAGACATGCCGCTTGGTTTGGCCATGTTGGAAGCTGGTGTTAAGTACCTAAAAGGTCAATAGGATTACGTAGGTATAATATGCCGTTACCGACGCCTCCTGCCGCGCTCAATGGAAATAGTTGGCGCGCCCTCATGGACGTCGCATTTCAGGAAGCATGCAAGGCCGCACAGATGGGAGAAGCTCCCATCGGCGCGGCCTTGTTCACTGAATCCGGCGATCTCATTGCTAAGGCCCATAACAAGCCTATTGCAACGAAGGACCCTACGGCTCACGCAGAAATTCTATGTCTAAGATATGCAGGAAATAGGTTAGGCAACTATCGTCTTCCTCGAACGATCCTTGCTGTTACCCTTGAGCCTTGCCTGATGTGCACCGGTGCACTTCTGCACGCCCGTATTGGAGGTGTAGTTTTTGGAGCACTAGATCCTCGAGCAGGAGCCATAGTATCAAATCTTGAAGGCTCTGCCCTTCCATTTACAAATCATAAGCTTTGGTATTTAAGTGGTGTAATGGAGAGCGAATGTAGTTCACTTCTGAAGCGTTTTTTTCTTGAGAAAAGAAAGCGTTAATTATTATGTAGTAATTTTTATTGCTTTCTATTTCAGACTATAAAAGTCTGAATAATTACAGTCTCTTTACAAAATTATGAAGGTGATTATTTTGTTTCCTTATCAATATTTGAAACCGACAGGAGATGAAATATGAAAATTGCTCTTCCCACTCGCAATGGACAAATTGATGACCATTTCGGCCATTGTGATCACTACACTATTATGACATTGAATGATGCCAAGGAGATAATTAAGACTGAAGCCATGGACTCACCTGAGGGATGTGGTTGTAAATCTGACATCGCACCAGTTTTGGCCCAGATGGGTGTAAAAGTAATGCTCGCAGGCAACATGGGACAAGGCGCAGTAAACATTCTTACTCAAAATGGCATTGAAGTTATTCGCGGTTGTTCCGGCCCAATTGATAACGTTGCAGCTGGGTGGATTTCTGGACACATAAAGGACAAACTCATAACCTGTGATCACCATGATTGTGACAGTCATGGGCACGATCATAAACATGATTTGAAACCACTATAAATTGAATATCGTATAATATGAAAAGGCCCTCGTGATTTTAATACGGGGGCCTTTTTTATATTTTACAAAGAGAGGTAAGTTTCGTCTTTATCTCGATTTCTTGTGATTCTCGTCCATCACCCTTCATTCTTTCTTAGTAATCGCTAATAACATCCGTTCTAATCACGATTGATTCGCTTTGAAGCAATCCTAGAGAGGTTCTAATCTGTTAAGTGTGGACAGTCTACATGTACGTCAATGAACCACAACCATTACTAAATCGGATATAATGCTTAGTGCACCAATGAAAAATAAAAGGACTACAGGCATTTACCTATAGTCCCAATGTTTTCGTGGCGGAGAGGGTGGGATTCGAACCCACGTGACGGTTACTCACCGCCAACTCGATTTCGAGTCGAGCGCGTTACGGCCGGACTTCGCTACCTCTCCTTTTGGCAAACGCCAATGTGGAAAGGAGATATAAACAGACTCTTCGCAACTGGCAAGCATTTTTAGGCAACCATTGAATTGCTTCTTGCAATTAACTTTAGCGCTATTAGGCAGACCTTTTAGCAACTTCTTACGTATTGCATCAACTCTGACTCCCCCATGACTCCTTGTTATAATTATTCACATAGAAATCAATTGTAGTTGCCAAAAAAATTGTAGAAGAGCTAATATGATCACATGAACACTATTTCATACAACTGTTTAAATAGGCTTTCCAAGCTTGACAAGCCGCCTAGCATATTAGTTGCGGATGATTCTTCTTCTGCCCGATATGTTTTGAATAATTATCTGACAGAAGCAGGCTTCAAAGTCGATATGGCAAAAGATGGCGTGGAAGCATTAGATAAGGCGCTATCTCGCCATCATGATGCGATAATAACTGATATTGATATGCCACATATGGATGGATTTCAGCTTTGTACAAAACTAAGACAAAATGAGAATACAGCTCATATTCCGATCATAGTTCTTTCTACATTAACAACAGATGCACATATTGAACGAGGATTTGCGGTTGGGGCAGATGCCTATCTGTCTAAAGATGGAAAAATGAGCGACAATATAATGCGCATCATTGATCTTCTAGATGCTCACCTTTTTCTTACAGGTAGCCACATTCTTGTTGTAGATGACTCGCCATCAATACGAAATTTCATTCAACAAGGGTTAACTCAGGAAGGTTTTGTCGTAAGTACAGCCGATAATGGCTTTGAGGCATTTGAAATGTTGTATGAATGTAGGCCAGAATTAATTTTAACCGATGTAATGATGCCAAAAATGGATGGCTGTCAGTTATGTAAGGCAATAAAGAAGTCAGAATTTTCCTCAATTCCAGTCGTATTTATGTCAAATGAAAACGACAGACCGCTCATTCGTCAACTACTACGACAAGGCGCAGCATCATATTTAATTAAACCATTCACTGTTAGCCAACTAACCGTAATTATCGAGCAAGTTTTCAATTCCCTTTTTCGCGAAATGCTTGAAGAGCGAGAGCGTTTACAAATCGAAAACAAAACAACTTTATCAGCAATTAGCAGTCTAGTTCAGGCCCTTGAAGCACGTGACAGCAGTACTGCAGGACACTCTTCTCGAGTCGCCGCGATATCAATAGGCATTGGATTAGAAATGGGGTTTACTCAAGATCAATTGAATGGGCTTCACGTCGCAGGGCAATTACACGATTTAGGGAAAATAGGAGTACGAGATAGTGTCTTACTAAAAGAAGGGAAGCTTGAGCCTGACGAATACGAACATATCAAAAGTCATGTCAAAATCGTTGAAGAAATCCTTAAGCCAATCGATCTCCTTAGTGAAATATTAGAGGTTTCTGTCCATCATCATGAACGCTGGGATGGAGGTGGATATCCTTCAAAACTTAAAGGTCATGAAATCCCTCTTGAGGCTTGTATTGTTGCTGTCGCTGATGCGTTCGAGGCTATGACAGCCAAACGGCCCTACCGTGAGCCTATGTCGAAAAAACGAGCTGTTAAGATCCTTTTGGAAGAACGAGGCCGTCAGTTTTGTCCTCAATGTGTGGATGCTTTTCTACGCTGGTTTAAAAAGACAGATGGTATAATTCCTTGACTACTCAACACCACTAACATCATTTGCTTTATAATATTTAGTTTTTTCAATAAGCTCATGGACATAAAGCCGAATCGATGAGATTCATAACTTTACGTCAAGAAGAAGCAAACTCTACCATAATTATGTTTATGTATTTCCCTAGGGTACAACAATTCGATATAAACCGTTCAGAATATCCCTGCGCAATGCATCGAATACAAACAATATGTCATCAGCTACTTGAGAATGTCTAAAAGATAATACGAATACAACTTGTACATGCACGTCTTCGGCTGATTATATTAATCATACAAAACAGATAGAATAAAATGATAAGATTGTTTTCTGTTCTATTAATCATTCTTTTTGCTTTTCTATTCATCCTTGCTTCCTGGTCAAGAAAGACACCGAATAATCTTGGCCTAAGGGATGACCGTTTATCTGATTGTCCTACAAAGGATAACTGTGTTTGCACTCAAGCAAGTATTGAAAGATATAGAGTTGAAACCATACCCAGCAACGACAGTCTGGACGTTGTCATGATGGACTTATCCAACCTTATCGAATCAATGTCTGGAGGAAAAGTTATAGAAATTAATGACAATTACGTGCGTGCAGAATTCACAACCCGCATATTTCGTTTTGTGGATGATTTGGAGTGCTTCTACGATAAGGAGTATGGAGTGATTCACTTACGATCGGCTTCACGAGTTGGTTACTTTGATCTCAATACTAACAGAAATCGTGTAGAAGAACTACGCATTAAGTTCCTTGCAAAGAGAAAGTAACCAATTTACGAAGGCACTTGTTTCTTCCCAAGAATAATCGACACACCACCACGATTTACTATGGTCTAAAACTGACCTGCCTCCAGTTGATGTTCCGGCTTATGTTGGTCTGCACTCTTCCTGCTGAGATTGTCCAGCCTCTAGCCGAATATCCCTAGGAAGAATCGCGCGACTGCCGCCAAGTTTCGATCACGACCTGAGCCTCCTTCAGCGAATAAAATATCTCTCCATCCAATAGTTCATCCCGTAACATCCATCAGTGAAACTTTCGCTGTATCCGTTTTCTCATAAGTTGCCGGGCTCGATGGAAGCAGTATTCACTCCGACGTCTTTAATCCACCTTCTGATCGCTTTCGCTCTGAATTCTGAACCGTTGTCTGACCTGATGAAGTCTGGTTGTCCTCAGCTGACAACAGGTTTACAAGGACAGTCATCACATCCTCGGTCTTCATACTTCTCGCACCAGTTATTCCAAGGCATTCTCGTGACAACTCGTCGATGATGGTCAGTATGTAAAATGCTTTGCCAAAATGTGTGCACCCCATGACGAAGTCATAAGCCCAATCGTCCATACTCGCTGACATAGTATATGATGATGTTGGTCAATGCCTCTTCGTCGTCAGCCACACACCTCTGGTACCGTTGACTGGTCCGAGGTTATCCGATGACCTTGCACGTCCGACGCTCTAACCCATGAATACAGCCTGAACATTATTCACATATTTGCGACGACATTTATGGCCAATTGACGGCAGACATCTGCAACTCGTCCCCTTTAGGCACGACAACGCCGGCTTCATTGCGCTTGAAGATAATCATTTCGGGGGGGCAGTTCATACCTCATTCGACAATCGAGCCAGTTTCATAGCCGATTGGCTATTGTGGCTTGAGGGTATATAGATCTATAAAGAAAAAAGGCCGCATCAAGTGCGGCCTTTTCCCTTGAGCTAACAAATGACTTTTACTTGGAAATTGCTTCCACTGGACAGGTCTCAATGGCTTCATCAACACAATCAGCATCAGAGTCTGCACTAATAACAACTGCCTTTTCACCATCTCCATCCATTTCAAAAACATCCGGGCATATTTCGACGCAAGATTCACAACCAATGCATTCATCCGGATCAATAACAATAGCCATACCAATCCTCCTGATAAAATTATACTTCATCAACTAACAGCAGTTGATTGCAACCATCTATACACCCTGCGTCTTTTCATACGCAACTTATTTCGTCGTCTAAAGCTTGAAAATCATCTTTCTTGAAGGCCATGATAAAGCGTGTCGAAATATGGATAAAGAAGATACTCCATTACCGTTCGCTCTCCGGTCTTAATACCAACTAGTAACCGCATACCAGGATACAGTTGGTATTTTTTACCATCCTTTTCGAAACGATCGCTTTCTGTTTCAACCATCACACGATAATAAGTATCCCCTTCCTGCGTTGTAATAGCATCAGGGCTAATTCGCGTTACTATGCCATCCAAGTTTCCAAACATGCGAGCGTCACCAGTAGCAAGCTTAACTGTAGCTGGTTGGCCAACCTGCACATAGCCAATATCTCCCAAGGCCAAATGAGCCTCAATAACGAGCTTATCTCCTCCAGGCACAATATCAAGCACTGTCATTCCTGGCTGAACAACCTCACCCTCTCCCATTACATAAATTGATTTGACTATTCCATGTGCTGGTGAACGGATAACGGTCCTTTTTAAACTATCTGCGGTTTTTCGTAAGCGTTGAGAAAACTCTAGAAGCTCTCTTTGAGACTTACGCAATTCCTCTTGAACTTCTTCGTGAAATGTATTGGATATTTGGTCCAGCTTTTCTTTAGCAGCTGATAACGTTGACTCAGAGCGAGTCAAAGCAGCATTATCTTCTTCAATTTTACTAATAAGATTAGACTCTTCTTTGAGAAATCCTAAGTGTTTGTACCGCGAGGTCAACTTGTCTTTTAGTAAATCCTCACTAATCTTAATTTGCTCTTGTACATATTTCAAATTTTGCTTCTGGTTACGGATTCTTACCGTAATTTCTTGAATATCTTGCTCGCGTTGTTTTATCTTTTCTTTTTGTGAGTTGATATCATTTATAAAGCGCTCTCGGCGAGCCTTATACAATTCACTAGCCTGTTCAACTAAGCCGGGTGATTCTTCGCGCAATGACTGGGAAAAATCTGGCTCAATCGTAAACAATGAAGCTGAAAAACTCGATCTATCATTCCCTTTCTTGACTGGTTTGGATGTATCATCAGCATTTACATTAAACCATCTGGATTCAGCATTCAGTCTGGCAATCTGCGTTTTCAGAGATGACACACGTACATTAAGTTCTTCAACAGTTGAATCGCTAGCTGTTGCTTCAAGTTCAATCAACGCCTGTCCAATTTCAACCAAATCCCCTTCACGAATCTTAATTTCGTGGACAATGCCACCTTCAAGGTGCTGAATTCGTTTTACTTTTGAGCTAGGAACAACTTCACCGATAGCATCACTAACAATATCTAAAGGGGCAATTGAAGCCCACACAAAAAAACTAACACAAAAGGTTACACAGAGATAAAAAAAGAACTTGGTGGTCTTATCCACATCGGTAGACTTCTCATGATTGTTCATGCTCACCACCTAAGACTTCATTGACGCACCCTGTTCAGGTGCTGCTGTTTTCTTCTGTATGACACCGACCTTAGGGATAGGTTTGCTATTAAGATCGATGACACTACCGAACCCTTTAATAATATTAGGATCCCGAGAAACGACAAAAAGCGTAACACCTTGTTTAGCCAATAAATTCATCACCTGAAATACAGCTTCTGCGCCTTCAACATCTAATCCTTCAGTGGGTTCGTCAAATACCGCAATACGCCCCTGCCCAACTAAAGCACGAGCCAAGGCTAGACGCTTGCGAATACCTAGTGGCAGGTTATGCCCCCCTTCCTTAACAAAAGTTTCCATTCCAGTTGCACTACTATCAAGAAACCGTCGTAAATCAGCGAGACGAACTACTTCATTAAGCTTAGCATCATCAATATCAGGATTCAAAAGCGTAATATTCTCTTTATACGATCCATTGAGAAATGTTGGTTCTTGCGGAAGATACATTATTTGGCGTCGCCACCACTCTGGAGCAAGCTGGCGTAAGTCAACACCATCTGCCAATATTTGTCCTCGACCGGGATCTAAGAGACCTACAACTAATTTAGATAGGGTTGTCTTTCCTGCGCCATTTGCTCCGAGGATGCCAACAACAGAACCTGGTTCAATGGAGTAATTCAATGACTCAAACAAGGGCCCTGTTGCCCCCGGAAAGGCAATTGCAACATCCTTGAATTCTAAGCGCCCAGAATACTGTTTCATGGCAGTTCCACCACTAGCTTCTCTCGGTAAGCCAATGAATTCATTGATCATGCGCATAGCGTCGTTTGCTTTCCCCATCATCAAAACAGATTGCATGAAACTTGTAGAGATCTGAAGTGTTTTGGCAGAAAGAATGCTTGCGCCGATTAAGGAGCCAACAGAAAGTTCTCCCATAACGACTTGCTTAGCTCCAACGGCATAAATTGCAACTTTCAACAATGAATTTAGACCTTGTACGATAGCCAGTGACCAGCTCTTTTGAACAACGATCCTCTCACGCAACTCCGCCAGCTTCTCAACCTGTCCCATCCATATGCTTCTAAGAAAACTACCGCCGTGATATGCACGAACGGTCTCAGCCCCATGAATTGCTGAGTTGACACCACCACGATGCTGAACAAGAACTTCTCGCATTGTACTGTCTACACTGCGAGAACGATTCATATTCATTTTACCTGCGATCATTGTCATAATCACAGCTAACAAAGTCACTATTGCAAGAACAGGACTAAGGAAAAAGACTGCCAGAAAAAACAATACGAAGAAAGGCATGTCCAGCACAGAAGCGATTCGGGATGCCTCATATGCGCCTTGCACAGTTTGGGGAGCAGCCATAACTTCTTGGATTTTAGCTTGTGGAATGCGGTCTAATGCAGCTGTTTTAAGCTGAGACAATGCATCAAGTACTGCGGCTTGTAATTGACGATCAGGTTCTGCGCTCACCGCAGCACACATCTTTGTCCTGACGACGTTGAAGCCCATTCCAAGAACAAGGGCAATCAACATTCCTGCCGTAAGTGTGTATAGAGTTCCGTCGAAACCATAGCCGATATAACGGCTCAGGATTTGAATGACAAAGATTGGAGAAGCAAGAAACAGAATGTTGACAAACAATGATGCTATAACAATCTCCACCGCAAGAGGCTTGGATCGGAACAGCCGTCTTAAAAGCTCGTTCATACCAACTCCTCAAGGATGGAGAATTATAAACAAATGGCCTTGTTTGAACTAACTAAATTTCGGTAATGTCTTCCGTAATGAGTCCCATCTCGTACAGAAGCGTATATCCGGCAATAATGATGTCAATGTCTGTAGCTACTTTCGCACTAATGGCGTTAATATAATCTCTTTCGCCAACAAGAATGTCAAGAAGACGAACCTCTTCACCTGTCGCCTTCTTCTTTTTGACCAGACCCAAAAATTCCCAAGTAATATTTGCCTGAGTTTCATATAATTCAGAGTTCTGACGCAAGGTCGTCAACTCAAGCCATGCATTGCGAACACTTTCTTCAACAGTGCGTCTACGGTCAAGTAAGGTACGCCGAGCACTCGTCATTTCTGACTTAACAGAGCGAATGTTCTCAGTGTCCTGCATGCCTGAAAACAGGTTGTAACTAATAGCAAGCGTGCCACGCTGTTCATAACGTAAACCAGATGTACCCTGATCATTCTCTTTACGTTCAGCCTCAAGAACTGCCTCAAGTTGTGGGAAATATCCAGAACGCTGAGTCCTGAGGTCGCCTTCAAGGCGCTCTAAAGAATATTGAGTTTCAAGAAGCATAGGGTTGTTGTCAAACGCAATGGCAATGGCATCATCAAGGCTACCTGGAAGGTATTTACGGGGGACAGGAACTGTATCCATTAAGAGGATCTCTTCCTCAGTAGGGGCGAAACCAAAGACGGATTTAAAATTATTAACTGAAGCTTGAAGCTCCCTTTCCTGCGTAACTCGATATGATTGAGCCCCTGCCAGTTGCCCTTTAACTTGAAGTTCTTCGTATGAATAGCCAGCACCTCTTTCAACCAGCACTTCTTGCATGCCGGAAAGCTCTTTGACACTATTCTCGGAACGCTTCGCATACTTAACAAGTTCACGAGAACGCACAACTCGCAAGTAGGCAGTAATACCAAGGGCAACTATTTCCTGCTTTGTTTGAGAGAGCAGCGCACCATACTCCTTAACCTGTCCAGCTGCAGCGTCAACCGGGCCAGAAACAGCTCCAAAATCTAATAGTTGTTGGGTTGCACTGATTGTTTGTTCATTACGAGTGAACTGGGTTTCCTTGTTGTCAGGCTTTTTAATATTTTCCTTGCCCCCTTCTATGGTGGCATCAACCTGAGGCAACCATGCCCCCTTAGCACTTTCAAGCTGATGCTTGACTGATTCAAGCTGCGCTTCTGAAGCCTTAATACGATCATGGCTCTTAACCAATTCCTCAAGAAGTGAATCGAGCTTAAGGTCGCGCACTTCCTGAGCGTTCACCACATTTACCCCACCAAATGCAATGACACAGGCCAGCAAAACAATCAGATTAACTTTGAACAGACTTTTCAAAGCCCTCTCCCGTATGTATAAAAACTTCATGTCAAATTCATTAGCAACAATTTCGGACAATTAGATGCAAATTTAGTAAATTGTCACAAACACATTATAAAAAATAATTATTTATAGCAACAGTTAATCTATTTTAGTTATAAATTAAAGAACATTAGCAGTTGCTTTTTTATTAATATGAACAGCAAAGGAGACCTCATGCTCAGTTTCTTTAAGAAAGCATTTAAAGTGGATCAGTTGATTCTACTGACAGTGGGCATAGGTGCTTCGGTTTTGATGGCCGCCCTTTTTGCTATTCAGCCTCAGTTCTTACGCTTTCTTGACAACAAATTATACGACCAATATTTATCAAAATATCACAGTTCAAATGCGACTGATATACCTATTATTGTTGATATAGATGAAAAAAGTCTTGCCGAAATGGGGCAATGGCCATGGCCTAGATATAGAGTAGCAATGTTATTGAAAATGCTCCAAGCGTATGGCGCAGCCTCAGTCGCAACCGATATCATTTTCGTTGAACCCGATAAAACATCCCCTTCAATTCTTCAAAAGCAATGGAAGAAAGAACTGAAGCTGGATACAAAGATTGAAGGCTTGCCAGAATCGTTGCGCGACAATGACAAACTTCTAGCACATTATTTGAAAACGGGGCCATTTGTCCTCGGCATCGACTTTCTTACGCAAGCTCTTTCCATAGAAGAAGGGATCGCTCATCAAACTAGAGATTGTTTTATCAAGCCTGCAAAAGTTGCAGTACTATCTGTACCTGGCTCCCCTTCCCCTCATGACGTATTATTCAAGGCAGAGGAAGCAATTTGCCCACTCCCCGTTTTATCTATGGCTGCACAAAGGACAGGGTTCATTACAATTGCTGCAGACGAAGATTCTATCTATCGAAAAGTTCCACTCTTATTTAGTTGGAACGACAAATACTACCCCAGCTTAGCCCTTGCCGCCCTCATGCAGGCAACAGGAATAAAATCTGTGGTAGTAAAAATGTCGACTTCAGGAATTGAATCTGTTCGATTTGGAAAGATAGTCATTCCTACAGACCATCGAGGCAGAATGCTCATCAATTATAGAGGACCATCTAAAACTTTTAGATATATCAGTGCAAGCGACATTCTCAACAAAAGACTCCTGCCAGGGGAACTTCAGGGTAAAATCGCTTTCATTGGAACCTCTGCGGCTGGCCTTAAAGATATTAGAGCTATGCCACTGGATCCAAGCTACCCAGGCGTAGAAGCTCACGCAACAATCATCGACAACATCTGGTCTAAGGACTTCATAAGCAAACCAGATTGGGCAACTGGTGTAGAATTTATAGCAATGCTATCGATCGGATTAGCTACCACTTTCCTACTTATGTGGGCAAAAGCTCTATGGATGATTATCCCTCTAATAGTCGCTAGCGCTGGCATGTGGTATGGATCGACCGAGCTTTACACGGAACACAAACTATATATTTCACCACTCTATTCTTACATCAACCTCGCCCTAACTTTCTTATTATTGACCATGATAAAATTCTGGCGAGAGGAACATGCAAAGAAATTCATCCATGGTGCGTTTGCTCACTACCTAGCTCCATCAGTCATCTCACAAATTATGGAAGACCCAGATGCACTTTCACTAGAGGGGCAAGAGAAGGACATTACGATCCAATTTTCAGATGTACGAAGTTTTACATCTCTCTCAGAGAAGTTGACCCCAACGCAGGTAACCAATCTTCTTCATGATTACCTCACTCCAATGACTCGTATAATCACGGAAAATCAGGGAACACTCGATAAATTCATCGGCGATGCTGTCATGGCTTTTTGGAATGCTCCTTTAGACATAGAGAATCATCAAGAAAAGTCCTTAGAAGCAGCACTATTACAGATAGAAAAGCTTGGCGATCTCAATGAAATATTTATTGAGAAGTATGGCTTTACTATTGCGGTAGGACTCGGAATTCATTCTGGTTCTGTCCGTGTTGGCAATATGGGATCTGCGGACTTGTTTGACTACACTCTTATCGGTGACAATGTTAACCTTGCTTCACGCCTTGAAGGTTTGACCAAATTTTATGGACAAAAGTTAATCGTCAGCCAGACCATTGTGGATGCCTGTGAAGGAAAATACTATTTTCGTATTCTTGATAGCGTACGAGTTAAGGGAAAAGTTGAACCAGTTACAATATATACATCATACCGCTATGATGACGCCAAAAAGCGCCAAGCAGAGCTTGATAAATACGAAAAGGCTCATGAATTATATTTAAAAAAGCAATTCACTGAAGCCAAAAAGTTGTTTGAAGAATTGGACGCAATCGAGATGGAGCCTTTGCTCTACAAATTGTACATTGAGCGTTGCGATCATCTTATCGACGAACATCCGGGCGATGATTGGGATGGAGTATTCACCCACAAGACAAAGTAAATCAATCAAAAAAAGGCCGTAATTATTATACGGCCTTTTTTTGATCCTAATGTGATTGATTTAGGGGTTGTTCATCATTCCTTCGATAAATTCATCTGGCCATAACGCTGGAGATGGATCCCCCTCAATCAGCCGTGCCTTGGCTTCGGCATCAAGTTTAAAGCTGTTTTTAATAAAACTAGTATAGAATCCAGCTGCATCGATCTCACCAATCAAAATGCAGCCTGCGAGCATATCATCTTTAAAGATCAGCTTACGATAAATAGAGCTCTTCTCATCAAGGTATATGCTGGTTTCGTATCCATCTTTACCCTCGACATTGGTTTCACCTACAGAAATTGTAGGAAGGCCGTAATACGTGATTGAGTTCATCGACATGCCACCTGAATATGGCTTGTCAGCTCCAGCCATATTTATCCCCGCATATCGACCTTGAGAGTAAGCATTGGGCCAAATGGGACGCACTGTATACTCACCGGTAAGCATATCTTTGGCTTCTGCGACGTCTCCAGCTGCAAAGACATCGCTATCACTCGTTGCCATGTAGTCGTTAACTCGTATCCCTTGACCAGTTGTAATTCCGGCTTGAGCTGCCAAGCCCATGTTGGGTCTGACGCCCGCCGCGACAATAACTACATCGGCCTCAACCAAACCCTGATCGGTTTCAACGCCCTTTATGGTGCCATCATCGAATCGGACGATCTCTTTAGTGCCGCACCCCTGAAGGAATTTAATACGATTTTTTTCTAGATGGTTGACGATTAAATCACCTGCTGTTTCGTCAAAGTAAGTGCGCATAATCCGAGAGCGAACTACGATTGTAACGTCCACTCCTTTTTCTGCGAAACCTTCGGCAGCTTTCAAGGCAATCAGGCCCGCGCCAATAACAACAACCTTTTGAACTTTGTCCACCAACTCTTTAAGGGCTTCAGCGTGTGCAACAGTTGTAAAGTTGTGAACGCCAGGACCATCTATGCCTGGGAGCGGCGGCTTTACAGGTGTCCCACCTGTAGCAAGCAATAATTTCCCATAAGAGACAGTATCTCCCGAATCCAATGTTAGCTTTTTTGAGCTTGTATCAATCCCGATTACTCGAGATGCGAGACGCATCTCAACATTATTACTTTTATAAAATTCTTCCGACCGAAATGGGAGGGTTTCAAATTTAATTTTGTCCGATAAATAATAAGAAATTAGCGGACGCCCGTAAGTGGGCACAGCTTCGTCACTAATAACAAGAATCTTCCCATCCTTGTCTTGCTGACGGATGCCCTCAATGGCACCGATGGCAGACACGCCATTTCCGACAATTACGTAATTCACAAACTCTCCCCCTCAAGTTGATCTTTTATATATTGCCAATTATGACAAAACCAACCTCACCTCTTTTGAGCGAACTGTTTTTTACCTATTTTTTTGTCAAAAATCCATAACTATGAATTTAAACAGACGTTTTATCGTTTTAGTGAAAATTAATAAATAAAAACAGATGATTGTAATATTTGCAATACACTTAAAGAAAGGCTATTTAATGCAGCTTCAAAACCAAATCTCAGGAGATGATGATTCCGTGAGCATTGAAGGTAATAAAGTACTTATAGCCAATCGAGGCGAAATCGCCGTAAGGATCATGGAAGCCTGTCATGATTTAGGCCTCCCCTTCGTCGCCTTGTATACCAATGAAGACAGAGACTCTGGCCATATTGATGTGGCCCGTAAACTAGGCGGCGAAAAGTCGCTTTACCGAATCCAGAACTATCTTGATGCAGGTGATATCCTGTCCGTAGCCGACGAAGCTGGCGCAACAGCCATCCATCCGGGTTACGGCTTCTTTTCAGAGAACTATCGTTTTGCCCGTCGTGTTGTCGAGCGAGACCGTCCAATGACTTTTATAGGCCCTTCTTGGAATGTTATTCAAGAATTGGGTGATAAGATCAACACCAAAAGACTTGCTCGTAAGCTCGGTGTTCCAACTGTGCCCGGCTCTGATCGAGCAATTTACGATGAACTTGAAGCTGAAGCCATTGCCGAAAGCCTCTTTGAATTTCAAGAGCAAATGGGGATCAAACGCCCTGTCGTCTTGGTGAAAGCTTCAGCTGGTGGCGGTGGAATGGGAATTGACGAATGCGAAGATATGGCTCGCTTTCGCCAGACTTATCGCCGTATCCGCAACTTCTCTCTCCGGACCTTCAACGACGAAGGCATCCTGATTGAGCAGCGTGTCTTTAACTTCAATCATCTTGAAGTCCAGATTGTATCAGATCGTTCCGGAACCAATCCAGTTCACTTTGGCACTCGTAATTGCTCGGTGCAATCTCCGGGTCTCCAAAAGCGCATTGAGGTCGCTCCAGGATTCTGTCCTGAAGACCTTAATTACACATTCGACGCACAGAAGCTTCTGGACGACATTACTGAATATTCCCTCTCTATTGCTCGTGAGATCAAATATGACAACGTAGGCACCTGGGAATGGATCGTAACACCTCAAGGTGAACCTTTTCTGATGGAAGTAAACACTCGTATTCAGGTAGAGAACGGTGTTTCTGCAGACATTGCGAAAGTCAAGGGTAATCCGGATGTAAACCTAATCCGTGAACAGATTCGTATCGGTTTAGGTGAAGATCTCGGCTACACTCAGGATGATGTAACCTTTGATGGTGTATCAATTGAGTATCGACTCATTGCTGAGGATACTGACAATGGATTCACACCATGGGTCGGTAAAATTGAAGAACTTGCTTTAACGAATCAAGAATGGGTCAAATTCCATTCTCATGTTCCTCAGGATCGTCCCTATCAGATTCCAACTGAATACGATCCCAACCTCGCTTTGGCCATCATCTGGGGTAAAGACCTTAAAGAAGCCAAGGAACGTGGTGTGGCATTCCTCAACGACCTCCGTCTCAACGGTATTGACTCCAGTGGGCTTGCCATGAAGTCAAACATTCCGTTCCTCATCGAAAAGACGGAAAATCTTCTTGAATTCTAACCCAATATGTTATGAATATAGACAAGAAACTCAATGAACTCTTGGAACGGGTAAACTACACCCGTGACATCTTGGGCAACAAGGCCCGCCCAGAGCTTGATGCCTTTGCAAAAGAGATTCAGGCGTTCCCGGCCAAATATAGTGTGGCCTCTGAAGATATGGCGCAACGGGCTGTACAATCGTTGGACAAACGCTTGTCGACCATGGAATCAGCAATCGATGCGCAGCTAACTGCCATGGATAAGGTGCGAATCGTTCGTCATCCTCAACGTGTTTGCCTTAAAGACATTTTGGAAAACGTATACGATAACTATACCGAGATTGGTGGCATGGATGAACACTCCATCGACCCAGGTATGCTTATCGCTAGAGCCTACATCTCCCGCCGTAAAGGAAAGAAAATCATTAACCAACCTGTCATGGTCGTTGGCCAAGAAAAAGGTCATGGTCAGGAATTCCGTAATGGTGGTTCGATCAAACCCTGGGGTAATAGCAAAGCTCTCAAATACATGAAAGTCGCTGCTAGAGAGCAAATCCCCATCCATGCATATGTAAACACTCCAGGTTCCTATCCAATTGAGGACTTTCCTGGAGCTGCACAGCAGATTGCAGAAAATATATACGAAATGGCGGGCTTGCCCGTTCCCATCATTGCCATCTTTTCCGAAGGTGGCTCAGGTGGCGCTGAAGCCATTGGTATGGCAGATAAACGTCTCATGCTTTCTCATGGGTATTATTCGGTTATATCTCCGGAAGGGGCTGCAGCTATTGAAGGCCGTATCCGTGGTTCTGAGCGAGCCCCAGTGGAATTAATCGAATCTTGTGCAATTTCTCAACGTATCACTGCACAGGATAATCTCAAGAATGGATATATCGATGAAATTATCGAAGAACCTTCCTTGGGAGCCCGTGCAGACCACTTTGAATTCTATAAACAAGTTCGAGAGCAAGTAGTTCGTGCAACCGACGAAGTCACCCTGTCAGTGCGAGGCTTTTCATTGTTTCGTGCTATTGCGCTTCGTCATTTTCGAAAGCACACAGACATCATTGTTCGTTGGTCTCTAAGCGACAAGGCTCGCCAGCGTCTGATCGTCCGTCGATTCAAAAAATACCGTAAATTGGCGCAGAGCGCATATCAAGATAACCGCTCAATGCTGGAACGGCTAAATGCAACCAGTACACGAATCGTATCTAGCACCACTTCTGCACTTCTTTATGGAATTGTTAAACCTTTTAAACAGCGCATTTCACGCTTCATGGAAGAGGCTACTGATGAGATCCATGTCGTCACTGGTCGCATGGATGCCGCGTATCGCGCTATAATGAAAAAATTTGGAGTAAAAACCCAAGAAGAACAAAAGCAGGCAATCGAACTTACGGGGCTTTCCAAAGTAGATGAAAGCCAAGAGCTAATGACTAACGGAAACGGATATATTAGCCCGCAAGCTCGACAGGATCGAGAGATCACCTGCCCTCATGCAGAAAAACGTGGCTGCCTAGACATTTGGGCCCGTGATTTGTTCACCGATTTCGCAGGGGTATGCCCTCACTGTGGCTACAATTTCCCTATGGAATATCAATGGTATCTCCACAATATCTTTGACAAAGGAACAATCCGCGAATTCAATCGCGATATAGCTTCAGGCAACCCCACAGACTTCCCGAACTTTGAGAAACGGGTAAGTGCTGCAAAGGAAAAGACAGGCCTCGAGTCAAGCTGTATAACTTTCAATGCAACTCTTGAAGGTATGCATTTGACTTGTGCCACATTAGTCGCCAACTTCCGTGGTGGTTCTGTCGGCGCAGCGGAAGGCGAAAAATTCATTCGTGCTCTTGAGTTGGCACAAACAAAACATCAGCCGTTCTTGGCTTATGTTCACGGAACTGCCGGCATCCGTATTCAGGAAGGAGTGAATGGGCTGATTCAGATGCCTAGGGTCACTATGGCTGTGCGAAAGTATATTGAAGAAGGCGGCCTTTATATAGTACTGTATGATACCAACTCTTACGCAGGTCCAGTGGCTTCATTTCTTGGCTGCTCTCCTTATCAATTTGCAGTTCGTTCCTCACGACTCGGTTTTGCAGGCCCTGGCGTCATCAAAGAAACGACTGGTATCGAAATACCACCGGATTACCATAATTGCTTCAAAGCTCTTTCTCGTGGGCATATTCAAGGCGTATGGAGTCGTAAGGATATCCGCAAAAATCTGCACCAAGCATTCCTGACAATTGGTGGGCGCAATCTATATTACCGATAGTCTAACCCAATACTCATAATTTAAAGGCGACAGTTTCGACTGTCGCCTTTTTTATTTCTACGAAACCAGCATACACCCGTCACTTTTTGGTAACATTTGTCTGTAGCTGTAATGTAGACTTGCTGAGTTTGAAAGCTGATGTCTTCACAACAACACATTAAGTTCGACTAGGAAGACTTCTATGACGAGTTCTTTACTCAAAAAAATATTGAATAAGCGCGCACGCGCGAGTGAAGGGGCACTAATGCACATGGAATTACCTGATCAACTTTTGGCCACAAAAAGTCTTATTCCCTACCAAGAGCAAGCTCTCATTCTAATTGCCATAAAAGACTATTATATTCTGAAAGAAATGTACGGCGAAGGTTTCATAGAGCAACTTGAATTTGAACTTAAGCAGAACCTGAACATATCTCTTGGTGGTTCTAATAGCGAAGCTATTAAAGTTGGCCCTGGAGAACTTGCCTTTGTTGTGCCCCAGACTTCAGCCCCGGCGGATATTGGCTACAAGTACAAAATTAACGCCCAAGATGCTCTAAAGAAAACAATGTTCCGCCAAACGGGATTGGGAATTGATCTTGGCATGGGCTACGCGACTGTTAACTATACGGATGAGACAAACTCAAAAATACATTTCAATTCAGGTATTGATGAAGCTCGAAAAATGCTTCGTTTGCCTTTGAATATGAAAGGACTGTCTATAGCCAGGCGCTTCAATTCAATTTTAGCACAACGAATGGTCTCTACTCTTTATCAACCGATTCTCAATTTTAAATCCGGGAATATTATTGGATGGGAAGCTCTAACAAGAGGGCCCAAAGGTAATTCTTTTCATTCACCTGTCATTCTTTTCGAAACGGCTGAACACCTAGGGCGTCTATTTGCTTTAGAAAAACTTTGTCGAGAATCTGCAATTGCCAATGCCGGAGAGCTAAAAGAAGGTCAAAAACTATTCCTTAATATTCACCCCAAAACAATGGCTGACCCCGAGTTCTCCCCTGGCAAAACTTTAGAACTTATGGAGCAAGCTGGACTCTCTTCTGACAACGTCGTTTTCGAAATTACTGAACGCCATAGCGTCCAAGAGTTTGAATTATTTTACCGCACCTTAGACCACTATCGCAATCAAGGTTTTAAAGTTGCAGTAGATGATGCAGGAGCCGGATATGCAGGGTTAACGACTATTGCGGAACTCCAGCCAGAATATATTAAACTGGACAAATCATTAATTGATCAGATTCACAAAGACCCAGTTAAGCGCGCTCTAGTCGAAACTACTGTTACTTTTGCTGATAAAATAGGCTCACAAATTATTGCTGAAGGCATAGAAACCAAAGAACAAGCTGTTTGTCTAAAAGATATTGGTGTGCACTGTGGGCAAGGGTATTTTCTTGCTCGTCCAGACAAACCAAAGCCTAATTTGACTAAGGAATGTCAAGAACTCCAATCGGTAAATGAAGTTGCCAGCAAGTCCATAACCTGTTCTCTTCCAATCGGAGATCTCGCTAAACCGCCCCACTCAATTCTTCCTTCACATCTGGTCTCAGACGCACAACAGTTTTTTAAAACTAATGACAGGTTTTCCTCGATAATAGTAGCCGACAATAACATCCCACGTGGCCTAGTGATGGAATATCATTTGAATAGACAACTATCCTCACGATATGGGATTGCTTTATATTTTAGGCGTCCTGTTGAAACAGTCATGGATAATATGCCGCTAATCGTCGACATAGATATGCCAGTTGAGCAGGTAGCCCGCAAGGCGATGCAACGAGAATCACTCAAAGCATACGATGATATCATTGTAACCAGAAAAGGATATCTATACGGAATGGTATCCGTTCAGGATCTTCTGAATGCAATGGCCAAAATCCAAGTGGAAATGGCGAAAGGGACAAACCCTCTTACTGGTCTTCCCGGTAATGTCTCTATTGAGCAAGAAGTAGAAAGTCGGATAGCCCAAGAACGTCGTTTCAGTATAATTTACGGAGACTTGGACCATTTCAAAGTATATAATGACACTTATGGTTTCAAGAATGGAGATCAAATCATACGATTGGCCGCAGACATTATGAGTTGGGCCACTAAAAAACATGCAGGGAAAAATGCAAGTCTTTGTCACATAGGGGGGGATGATTTCGTGTTAATAACTTCCCCCGATACAGTTGAACGCATTTGCACATCAGTCATCCGATGTTTTGGTCGACTCGTCAAAAATTGTTATTGTGAAGAGGATCGTAAACGAGGGTGGATTGAAGCAAAGGGACGTGACGGAAAGAAAGGTCGATTTCCACTTGTTTCAATATCACTCGGGGTAATTGAAATATGTGGTCAATGTTCATTAATGGAAATAGGAGAACGCGCTGCCCATATTAAAAAATTCGCCAAGTCCAAACCTGGCAACTCAGTTGCAATGGATCGAAGACCACCTCTCGGCTCCTGCTAATTGTGAATATTTCTATACTGAATAAAAAAGCCCCAGCCAACTGACTGGGGCTTTTTTATTCAGTATTTCAGTTTACTACCGAGTCAACTTCCGAAATTTGATTCGATGAGGCTGATCGGCGTCTACGCCGAGACGCTTCTTACGATCCTGCACGTAGTCACTATAATTGCCTTCTACGAAAACAACTTTAGAATCGCCTTCAAAAGCAATAATGTGAGTGGCGATACGATCGAGGAACCAGCGGTCGTGACTAATAACCAGCACACAGCCGGCAAAGTTTTCAAGACCGTCCTCCAAGGCACGCATAGTGTTCACGTCGAGGTCATTAGTAGGTTCGTCAAGCAAGAGCACGTTAGAACCAGATTTAAGCATCTGGGCCATGTGAACTCGGTTACGCTCTCCTCCAGAGAGAACGTCAACGGACTTCTGTTGGTCTGAACCAGTGAAATTGAACCTGGAACAATAAGCCCGAGCATTTATGTCACGCTCGCCAAGCTTGATGAATTCAGCACCTTCGCTGATGATCTCGTATACACTTTTACCGGGAATCAAAGAGTCACGATTCTGGTCAGCGTAGGCCATATCAACAGTCTGGCCGATGATCATTTCACCTGAATCGGGCTTTTCCTCACCAATAATCATCTTAAAGAGTGTAGACTTACCGGCACCGTTAGGTCCAATGATACCGACAATAGCATTAGGAGGCAGGATAAAGTTCATGTCCTCCACAAGAAGCTTGTCCCCCATGGTCTTGCTAACACCTTCAGCAATGACGACCTGCTTGCCGAGATGGCGTCCCGGAGGAATGTATATTTGGAGATCGTCAGCCAAACGCTCGGACTCATGTGAAACCATAGCTTCGTATGCATTAATGCGAGCCTTGCCCTTTGCTCTACGCCCTTTGGGAGACATTTTGATCCATTCAAGTTCGCGGGCCAACGTCTTCTGGCGTTCAGCATCCTGCTTCGCTTCTTGAGCCAAACGATTCTGCTTCTGTTCCAACCAAGAGGAATAATTACCCTTCCAAGGTATGCCACGTCCACGGTCAAGTTCAAGGATCCACCCTGCCACATTGTCAAGAAAGTAACGATCATGAGTAACCGCGATTACTGTGCCAGGGAAGGTGGAAAGAAACTTTTCTAACCAAGCAACGGAGTCGGCATCCAAGTGGTTGGTGGGTTCGTCAAGAAGTAGAATGTCTGGAGACTGAAGCAATAGACGGCAAAGCGCTACGCGACGCTTTTCACCACCAGAAATGACGTTCACCGGAGTATCCCCGGGGGGGCAACGCAGGGAATCCATGGCCATATCAAGCTTGGAATCAATATCCCATGCACCTTTGGCATCCATGAGCTCACCCACCTGCCCCTGACGTTCGATAAGAGCGTTCATCTCATCGTCATCCATTGGTTCGGCGAATTTTTCGTTGATTTCGTTGTATTCACGGATGATATCCATGATTTCTCCGACACCTTCTTCAACGATTTCACGCACGGTACGGGTTTCGTCCACCAAAGGTTCCTGCTCAAGGTAACCGATAGTGAAACCATCCTTTACCTGCGTCTCACCATCAAATTCGGTATCCACACCTGCCAGAATTTTAAGCAGAGAACTCTTACCGGAACCGTTTAGACCGAGCACACCGATCTTGGCTCCGTAGAAATAGGAAAGTGAAATATCTTTCAGCACTTCACGCTGACCGTGACGTTTAGTCACCTTGTACATCGAATAGATGATTTTTTCTGCTTCGTTGCTCATCGCTACCTCGCAAAACAATTTTTCTTATGGGAAAGAACCCTTCTCAGAGTTACCCAGATTTGTAAAGCAAAAAGGGGCCACGAAGCCCCTTTAATCCTTGCTAAGCAAAGGATTGCAGTAATTCTTTCAGGTCCGATTTCGCATACTCGTGCTTGGCGAGTAATACGCCATCCCCATTGTGTGGTTCCATCTTGCGATAGAGTACACCAAGGGGAATGCGATCGGGGAACTCTCCAGCTTTCATCAATGCTGCGCACCAGTCGGTTTCATCGTGATTATCCAATATATAGGCACGCTCTTTGTACCATGAGAATGTATTGATTTTGTTAAAGGAAACACAGGGCTGCAAAATATCCACTAAGGAAAAACCATCATGCTCAATTGCTGCCTTGATTGTTCCGACAAGATGCTCAGGCTCTCCACTGAAGGCACGGGCAACAAATCCAGCCTTTTGTGCAATTGCCACAGCCACCGGGTTAAACGCATCGGAAGCTGCGCCATCGGGCTGAGCTTTAGTCACATGCCCTCGTGCAGTTGTCGGGCTAGCCTGCCCTTTGGTGAGTCCATAAATTTGATTATTGTGCACCAGCAAGGTCACATCCAAGTTGCGCCGAATGGCCGCTGTAAAATGATTACCTCCTTCGCCATAAGAGCAACCGTCACCGGATACGCAGACAACTGTCATTTCCGGATTTGCCATCTTCATACCTTGTGCCACCGGCAGAGAGCGCCCATGTAGTCCGTTAAACATGTGACAATTTATATAATGTGGCATCTTTGCAGCCTGTCCAATTCCGGAAGACACCATAAGCTTATGTGGAGGGATATCCAACTCCGCCAAGGCCTCCTTCAAGGATTTCAAAATCGAGAAATTACCGCAGCCTGGACACCAAGAGGTCTCAAATTCGCCGTATACATCAATGTTTGCCATGGTTGACTCCTTTAAAGGATGCTTTCAAGTCCCCTGAGGACATATTGAGGGGTCATAATCCGACCGTCAAACCTCAAAACATACGCTCCAACTCGAAAGCCGGTCTCTTGTGCCAAAAAACGGGCAAATTGACCTGTGGCATTTCCCTCAACAGCGACCACTTCACCAGCTTCTTCAAGAAATTCCATAAATTGCTCTTCACGAAGCGGATAAACCTGCTTGAAATGAAGCACCCCTACAGAATGATTATCCACTTGTTCGGCCGCCTCCAAACATGCACCAAGCGTTGTTCCCCAGCATAGAAGCACCAAATCTGCACCTTTCTCTCCGTAATAATCAGGGCCAATAACGTCCTGCCAAAGACCGCATCCCTTAACAAGCCGTTTGGAGTTCTGGCGTATACGATTCTCACCATCTTCGGTTATGCGGCCATTTTCATCATGCTCGTGAGAATCACCGCGAACCAGCGTTTCGCAAAATCCTGGCACTAATCTGGGCGACACCCCATCTTCAGTCAATTCATAGCGTTTGTATCCCCCACCCACTGTCAGCATGGGCTTAGCGATATCAGGAAGTGCATCAAGATCAAAAACATCCACACTTTGATAGGAATCAGCTAAAAATTGATCTGATAAAATAAACATGGGAGTCTGATATTGCTCTGCCAGATCAAATGCACGATGGGTCAGGTAGAAACATTCCTCCACTGTAGCCGGTGCAAAAATGGCGCGAGGGAATTCTCCATGTCCGGCGTATAGGACTAGATTGAGGTCTGCCTGTTCGGTGCGGGTCGCCATACCTGTTGCCGGGCCAGGGCGTTGCACAACTGCAGTTACCAATGGGGTCTCCGACACAGCTGCCAGACTGACTCCCTCAACCATAAGGGCAAAACCGCCACCCGAAGTGGTAACAATGGGACGCGCTCCAGCAAAGGAAGCACCAATGGCCATATTTATGGCTGCAATCTCATCTTCCACCTGCTCATATTTAAGTCCCAATCCGCGTCCCTTGCCAATGAGAGTCTGAGCAATGGAAGTGGAGGGAGACATGGGGTAAAAAGAAAGGAAATTACATCCCGCAGCCAATGCTCCCATAGCAATGGCCTCGTTACCGTTGAGCATCAACTTGTTTTCGCCATATTGGGGCACTGGTAAACAATCATACACAGCTTCCTTCGCTTTCACCCAATCAAACGCAATTCGTAGGACATCTAAATTGGCCTGCACCACCTCATTGCCTTTTTTGCCGAAAGCCTCACTTAACATTTGCTCAAAATAGCAGATATCCTGACACAGAACGGATCCAAGTACACCCAATGCGACGGTATTATAAAATAAAGGCTTGGAGGCTAGATCATTGAAGGGGATGAGCAGACCTGAAACATCTCCTTTATCAATATCATCTCCGCAGATAATGATGCCGTCCTCAGCTAATTCTCCACGATGCAGATTCACGGTCTCGGCATTCAAAGCCACCAAAATATCAATCTCATCGGTTGGGGAAACGATCTCATCCACCCCCATGCGCACAGCAAAGGTGTTGTGGCCGCCGCGAACACGCGACATATATTTTTGCAAGACTAGCACATTGTAGCCGGATCGGGTCATAGCCTTGGAGAAAAGGGTTCCAATAGTTGCAAGCCCCTGTCCGGCCGCACCGCCTATTACAATATTAATGTTCTGGCGCGACATTCAAACTCCTGTGACTGCGGATAATAAAAAGGCCGGAGGATGTTGTCCTCCGGCCTTGTAGGCTCAATTATTCAGCGGGAGCAGTAAAGACTCGAACGCCGAGGTCACGGTCAAGCATGAACAGCCCACCACCGTCACCGAGCATCTTCAGCTTACCTACGATATCACCAACGCTGTCTTCCTCCTCAACCTGCTCGGAGATAAACCACTGCAAGAAGATGCCAACGGCGTGGTTACGCTCGTCCATAGCCAAGTCTGCGATCTTATTGATACGAGCGGTTACACCTTTCTCATGTTCTAGAGCCTCTTCAAAGGCAGCCAAAGGAGTCTCCCAGGAAGCTTGAGGAGCATCGATTTGGCCGAGTCTAGCATGACCACCAGCCTCATTAATATAATCAAAGAACTTCAGGGCGTGGAACATTTCTTCTTGGTACTGGGCAAACATCCACTTGGAAAAACCACCAAGTCCTTCCTGGGCAAAATGCGAGGACATGGAGAGGTAGATGTGAGCAGAATATATCTCCCAGTTCATTTGTTCATTAAGTGCGGCTTCAAGCTTATCACTCAGCATGGAGGACTCCTTTTTAGATGTATTCAAATTGGTTACATAAAGTATTTACTACACAATTAGCTCCGCAAGCATTCGAGAATATAGGAGCCGGATAATACCAGATAACAATTCATCATTTTTCAATTGAGAATGCAAGTTTCAGGAACGATTATTACGATCAAATCAGACGATTCTGATCGAACATAGTGCGCAATCGATGCGCAAGGTGTGTGCTGCGCTGCCCTGCCGTAGCATTGTGCAGACCAATCTGAAAAGCTCGTTCGCTACCAATAAGCACTGCCAACTCACGTGCACGTGTCAGACCTGTGTACAATAAATTTCGCTGTAAAAGCAAAAAATGCTGCGTCACAATGGGCATAACGACCGCTGGGTATTCACTGCCCTGCGATTTGTGGACAGAAACAGCATAAGCAAGATTCAACTCGTCCAATTCACTCGACTCCATGATCACCCGTTGCCCATCAAATTCAATAAACAGTTCCTGCGAATCTGGGTCGACCTCCAAGATCCATCCGAGATCACCATTGAACACTTCCTTATCATAGTTGTTCTTAAGCTGGATAACACGGTCGCCTTCACGATAAGTGGCAAATTTTCGTTTGAGTTCAGGCTTATCAGGGCTTGGAGGATTAAGGCGTCCCTGCAATGCCACATTCAGGGCTTGCGTTCCTACCTCGCCCTTATGCATCGGAGTAAGCACCTGAATATCCCGTAATGGATCGAGACCATATCGCTCAGGAATACGAGCACAAACACTGTCCAAAACAAGCTTTTGCACCTTGGTCGTATCCTCTTGAGGAATCCAAAAGAAATCAGCTTCTGGTGCCTGCTGCGGATGGTGACGCGGGAATTTACCAACATTAATGCGGTGGGCATTGACTACGATGAAGCTTTCCTGCGCTTGGCGAAATATATAGGTCAATACGGCACAGGGAACACGGTGAGAATTGATGAGATCGGAAAGTATATTACCCGGGCCCACGCTAGGAAGCTGGTTTACATCCCCCACAAGGATCAGACGACACGTATGTGGAATAGCGCGTAACAAAGCTAAGAATAGCTGCGCATCCACCATGCTCGCTTCGTCTACGACCAGTACATCAGCACGCAGTTTTTGATCTTCGCAATAGTGAAATCCTCCGTCAGGTTGGTACTGCAGAAGGCGGTGGATCGTCTGTGAATTATGCCCGGTGGCTTCTGCCATTCGCTTGGCAGCACGGCCTGTAGGAGCGGCCTGTTTAATCTTAAGCCCCAACTCTCGAAGCGTAAGCATAATTGCCTTGGTGATGGTGGTCTTACCCGTGCCCGGCCCACCAGTGACGATGAAGACCTTGTTGCTACAAGCCTTGAACACAGCATCACGCTGCTCTTCGGACAAAGTAAAACCCAACTTATTCTCGACGCGTGGCAAGGTTTTTTCGATCTTTTTTCTACTTACCGGTGTAGGGTGACTCACTAATTGATACAGCCGTTGAGTTATCTCGTTCTCATAATGATAGAAATGCATGAGATACACGGCGTCATTTAAGTGCTGCTCTGGCAAATCCTCTATGCGAACCCGTTTCTTTTCTTCCAAAGAGAACAAGGCCAGTTCAAGCTTATTAAAATCTCCAGCACCTAGCATCTTGGCCACTTCGTCCAACAGCTTGTCCTTAAGGATAAACATGTGTCCACCGCGCTCGCAATACTGGAATAGGTGATACACAATTGCAGCCTCGAGCCTCTGGGCACAGTCAGAAGCAAATCCTAACTTCATAGCCATTTGATCAGCTGTTCGAAAACCAACACCTCTTATTTCATATGCAAGATCATATGGATTTTCACGTAGCTTAGACTCAGCCTGTGCACCATATATATGGAAAATTTTCCCAGCAAATGTAGTCGGCACTTTGTGGGTTTGAAGGAAAACAAGCAGATTTTTGATTTCCCGCTGCTTCCCCCACGACTCAATGATATCTTTAAGTTTTTTCTTTGAAATGCCTCTGATGTTGAGCAATTCTTCGGGGTCTTCATCTAGTAGATCAAGAACTTCAACACCATACTCTTCCACCATGATGGAGGCAGTTTTTTCACCTACGCCTTTAATAGAGGACTGAAGGAACTTGATGACTCCATTTTCAGTGGCAGGACGAGCCTCTTCAAAAGTTTTAACCTCGAATTGCCGTCCGAACTTTGGGTGGGTAGTCCATTTTCCATGTAAATCTAGTGTTGAGCCGCCAACTAGCTCACCCATAATGCCCACGATGGAGATTGACCCCGGTTCATCTTTAACTCGCACACGGGCTATGGTGTAACCATTATCCTTGTTATGATATATGACGGATTGAACTTCCGCGCCGGAAATATAGGTAAGTTCTTCGTTCATGTAGGTCGTTGTCCACGCTAAATTTTTTGTCGATGTACCAAGGATTGCTTTAAAGTTTCCTTGTCCATGAACTTGACCTCGCCTCCCATGGGGATGCCTTGAGCCAAGCGACTTACGTTCACATTGTGGAAATCTGTTTCAACCATGTTTTTGATATACGAAGCCGTGGATTCAGCATCTAAGGTAGCACCGAGAGCCAGAATCAACTCATGGACGCGACCGCTACTAAGATGACGTCGCAAACGATCTATCTCCAACTGACCAGGATCTACTCCATCCAACGGAGACAGCAAGCCCCCCAATACAAGATATTTCCCTTTATAGATGCCCATCGCTTCCATGGCGAGCAATGCATCCCACTCCGGGACCAAACAGAGTTGGTCGTCGTCACGGGTTGAATCGGCACAGATAGCACAAGGGCTGGATTCGGCAAGACAGGCACAATCGTCACACAGACAGAGGCTTTTTCTGAGGTCAAGAATAGACTGACCAACAACGCTAGCCTTTTCCATGGGCATTTTGAGTAGAGTCAGGGCTATACGGAGTGCGGACTTTGGGCCAATGCCCGGCAGAGAGGACAATTGCTCCACCACCAACTTAAGTGGGCCAGGAAGATTCTGCAATGACAACTCCTTAGAAATGACGCACGCAGCGTTGTAAGACAAAAGCTAGAAACGAAAGTACCGTGCGCATGGCGCACGGTACCATCCTAAACGATCAAATAGTTCTAGCGACCTTTAAAACATGCCAGGGATGCTCATGCCCCCGGTAATGGAGGACAACTCCTTTTCCATCACTTCCTTGGACTTTTTGAGTGCTTCATTAGTGGCAGTCAGCACCAAATCCTGAAGCATTTCTTTGTCGCCGGATTCCATAACAGAGTCTTCTATAATAATTTCAGACACCTCCTGACCACAGTTAGCCTTAACAGTAACCATGCCGCCACCACTGGATGCTTCCACGATGGTCTGCTTTAACTCTTCCTGCTTATCGCTCATTTTGCGCTGCATAACCTGGGCCTGACGGATCATTTCTTTCATGTTCATCGTATATTCTCCTAAAAATTATATATTGAAGTTACTGCTAATTACGTGAAGCAACAGACATCAGCTGTGCACTGAATTCTTTCATAATCTTGTTCACTCCAGGATGAGCTTCTGCCTCTTCCCGCAATAGCTTGTCCGACTTGCGGACAGCAATATCACCTGTTTCGACTTTAACTTCAACCATGGGACCAAAGTACTCCCTAGTAAATCCATCCAAAGCCAAAAGCACTTGTTTATCCGAAAGCTGTTCACAAAGCATGCGCGACGTACAACGGATCACCAATTCCTTCCCCTTGAATTCCCCAGCGGCAGCTCTAAGTCGATTAGCCTTGACCGGCGACTGCCCGTTTTTGGACTCCACGTATTGCAGAAAACCAGACCAATTGCGTGATCCGGGAGGAACAGAAACCGACTGTTTTGCCATAGCCTCTGAAGCTGGATCCTGTATTGTTTGACCTGCTACGGAGATGGTCTCAGATGATGAGACTTCCTTGGATTCAAGAGTTGACTCAGGTTGAACTTTCTGTACTGACTGAGAGGATGTGACCTGTTGAGAAGCAGGCTCAGGTTCTAACGGAGCCCCCTCATTCGTCGGCGGTTCCGATTGAGGTGGCACATCACGCGACGGTGAAGACTGACGCTGCATCTGTGGATGTTGAACTGTATTCACCTGTTGCATAGACGAGACTTGCTGTGCCGTTTGTTGCTGTTGCGGGTTAAAACCCTGTCCGCTTTGCCCACCACCGCCTTGTGGTGTGAATCCACCCGGTCCACCTTGAGGAGAACCATACCCTCCACCGGGAACACCACCTTGCCCGCCCATCGGACGTTGGGGAGATTTATTCTGAGCTGGAGAAGCATCACCAACATTTTCCAAATTAATAAGATCCGGAAGACTTGTAAGGTTCAACAGCAATAATTCCAGAGCTAATGCAGGCTCAAGGCTGGTCATAACGCGACGTTGGCCGTCCAAAGTCATTTGCCAACAGGCATGAATGTGCGCAGGCTCGAATTTTCCAGCCCACCCCATCCATCCTGCAGCTTCATCACCGGATAAACCGAGTAAAGGCAAAGCCTCTTGGCCCGCCTGACGCAGCATGAACATGTTGCGCCAACAGTTGGTCAACTCACGAAGGAAAAAACCGAGATCCAGCCCTTGGTCTAGCACCTGCCGCAGAACCATACCCACGGAGACAAGATTTCGTGCATGCATGGCCTCCATAAGCTGGAAAAACACATCTTGCCCGGCCAACCCAAGGAAACTGCGAACATCTTCTTCGCGCAAAACATCCGATCCCATGGCAAGAGCCTGGCCCAGTAGGGACATGGAATCACGCACACTACCGGCACCGCGCTTGGCAATAATCTGAAGTGCTCCCGGTTCAAAGGGGAGTTCTTCCATGTTCATAATGTTTTCAAGATGGGCCACTAATTCCTGCTGAGACAACATCTTATAGATATAATGCTGACAACGACTAATGATTGTGGCCGGGAATTTGTGCGGCTCAGTGGTGGCCATGATGAAGGTTGCTCGTGGTGGCGGCTCTTCTAATGTCTTAAGAAGCGCATTAAATGCCTCTTTAGTGAGCATGTGCGCCTCATCAATTATGAAGACCTTATATCGACACTCTACCGGTGCGTACCCGATGTCTTCTTTTAAACGCCGAGCGTCATCGATGCCGCGGTTGGAAGCGCCATCAATCTCAATAACATCTACAGCAACACCAGCCGTAATCTGTCTACAGTTCGAACACTCGTTGCACGGTTCAGCCGTGGGAGCATTTACACAGTTAAGCGCCTTGGCAAAAACACGGGCAATAGTCGTTTTACCGACACCACGCGTACCTGAAAAAAGATAGGCCGGAGCAACTTTATCCGATGCTGCCGCACGAGAAAGGATCGCCTTGATGGCTTCTTGACCGGCAACATCGTGAAATGTTTGCGGACGATATTTGGCAGTCAAATTCGATGTGCTCATAAAAAAACCTGAAAGTTTGGCGCGGCCAGAATATCCAGCCGAAAAAATTGGATAAAGACAAGAAGAGTCGGGAATCACTTGCCGAATCTAATCTCTCTTACCAGATGATAAAGTGATTTTCTAGACTTTCTATCAAGCTCAAAACTGCGCGTTACGTCTCAATGGGCGCACAGCGCTGCACCCAAAAAGACCAAGTCAGGCGTGAGGTTGACTCACGCCAAAACTTGGTCGTTAATAATATTAAAATTTAAGATATTATACGGAGTAACGATGCAGCCAGTGCTCGTAATCAGGATTTTCACCCTTCACAATCTTGAAGTATTCAGTCTGCAAAAGCTTTGCAACAGGGCCAGCCTTGCCGTCTCCAATCTGGCGACGGTCGATAGAACTGATAGGAGTCAATTCAGCTGCTGTTCCAGTGAAGAAAACTTCATCAGCTACATACAACATGTCGCGAGTTAAGGGTTCTTCGCGAACTTCGTACCCCAGATCGTTAGCCAAAGTCATAATGGAATTGCGAGTCAATCCACCCAAAACCCCGTCCTGATGAGGCGTGTAGATAACGTCGTTGACAACCATGAAAATGTTCTCGCCGGACCCCTCTGAAACGTGTCCTGTTGTGTCAAGTAAAATGGCTTCATGGTAACCGTCAGCAACAGCTTCTGTTTTGGCCAATACTGAATTGACGTAGTTTCCACAGGCTTTAGATTTGGTCATCATGACATTAACGTGGTGACGATTAAACGTAGAACACTTGACGGCGATACCTTTTTCCAAAGCGTCATCGCCGAGATATGCACCCCAAGGCCAGCAAGCAATAACCGTACGGATCGGGTTGTCACCAGGGTGAACCCCCATTGCACCTTCACCAATAAAGACTAGCGGACGCACATAAGCACCAGCAAGTTTATTCAACTTCAAGGTCTCAACTGCAGCTTCGGTCAGTTCCTTTGCTGTATAGGGAACAGTGATACCCAAAATTTTAGCAGAATTTACCAAGCGAATCATATGTTCTTCCAAGCGGAAGACTTCGGAGGAGCCATCAGCGCATTCATATGCGCGGATTCCTTCAAATACACCTGCGCCATAATGTAATGTATGGGTCAAAACGTGAACGTTTGCTTCATCCCAAGGGACCTGTTTGCCATCAAACCAAATGGTTTCGGACTTCTGGACCATCAAACTCTCCTTCATATACCGCGCGAGTCGCGGATCTTTTTTTATTATGAACAAATGACGCTATGGAAAAGTCTTTCCAAGGTCAAGACAGTTTGACAGCCGGAAAGGTAAAAACACTATTGTCATATATTATATTTCGTTGATTTTCATTTTGACAGCGCCCCACCCCATGAGTAAGAAATTGTAATTCTACTATATATTATTGAGGAGTTTTTTATCATGTCAAAATTTGCGAGAGTTGATCGACTGCCCCCCTATGTTTTCGCCCAGGTTAACGAGCTGAAGATGAAAATGCGTCACGCGGGCGCGGACATCATCGACCTGGGCATGGGCAATCCCGATGTGCCAACCCCAAAGCCTATTCTCGACAAACTGACTGAAGCGGCGTATAAGCCGGGAAACTCCAAATATTCAGCATCAAAAGGCATCAAAGGACTGCGTAAAGCAGCCTGTGATTGGTACTTTCGCCGATATGATGTTTCTCTAGATCGTAATCAAGAGATATGCGTGACAATGGGAGCCAAAGAAGGTCTGGCGCACTTGGCATTGGCTATGCTCAGCCCTGGCGACGTCGTTCTAGCTCCGGATCCAGCTTATCCGATTCATCCGTATGCTTCTATCATCGCTGGTGCTGATGTTCGACGCGTCCCCATAGGGCCTGGACAAGATTTTTTTGAAAATCTTGAAACCGCTGTCAAACACACTTGGCCCAAGCCAAAGTTGTTGATCATTAACTTCCCTCATAACCCGACCACCCAGTGCATTGAGTTGCCCTTCTTTCAGCGTATTGTCGATTTCGCCAAGGAACACGACCTTTTTGTCATCCACGATCTCGCTTACGCCGACTTTGTATTCGATGGGTATCAGGCTCCTAGCTTCCTTCAAGCCGAAGGAGCCAAGGACGTTGGCGTAGAGTTCTTTTCCATGACCAAGAGCTATTCTATGGCGGGGATGCGTGTTGGTTTCTGTGCTGGTAATCAAGAAATGGTGCAGGCTCTGACCCGCATCAAGTCTTACCTCGACTACGGAATATACCAACCGATTCAAATTGCAGCCGCCTGTGCCCTTAACGGTGATTTGGACCCGGAACCAAAGTTCACTCAAGATGATATGGACAACGCCGTTCAAGGAATCATGGACGTTTATAAAGATCGACGTGATGCTCTGTGTGATGGCCTCAACCGTATCGGTTGGGAAGTAACACCGCCTAAAGCAACCATGTTCCTTTGGGCTGAAATTCCCGATGAATTCAAAAAAATGGGGTCTGTTGAGTTCGCCAAGATGCTGCTCAAGGAAGCCGAAGTTGCGGTCTCTCCAGGTCTCGGTTTCGGCCAGTACGGCGATGACCATGTACGCTTTAGCTTTGTAGAAAATCGTCACCGCACCAATCAGGCAGTACGTAACCTTCGAAAATTTTTCTCTAAGGGGTAATAATGGAATCCATTAAAATCGCCCTCGGTGGCTTCGGAACAGTCGGTTCTGGATTGGCCAAAATTCTTGATATAAATGCAGATCGAATTTTCAAACGACTCGGCAAAAAGATCGAGATCACATCTGTGCTTGTGCGCGACTTGAACAAGAAGCGCGCATTCAATCCAGGCCCAAATGTAACTTTCACCGATGACCCCGAAGTTCTGGTCAACGACCCGAATGTGGACATCATCGTTGAACTTATGGGGGGGCTGGATACTGCGAAGGATTTAATTCTCAAGGCCTTTGCCGCAGGCAAGCATGTTGTGACTGCAAACAAACACTTATTAGCAGAACATGGGCTAGAACTTTTTGACGCTGCCCGCGACAATCACATGGGCCTTATGTTCGAGGCCAGCTGCGCAGGCGGCATCCCTATTGTCCAAACCCTTAAAGAAAGTTTGGCTGGGGACGAAATAGTCAAAATGCTTGGCATTATGAATGGCACTGCAAATTACATTCTATCAGAAATGACTACTAAAGGAATGGATTTCCAGACTGCTTTAGCCGATGCACAAGACCTCGGCTATGCCGAGGCGGACCCCACTTTTGACATCGAAGGCTTCGATACCGCTCATAAGCTGTGTGTCCTCATTCGAATGGCCTATGGTGTAGATTACCCCCTTTCCGACATTCCGATACAGGGTATTACCAACGTAACGCCTATGGATATCGAATTCGCTCGTGAATTTGGCTATCGAGTCAAACTGCTGGCCCATGTCATGAACGTGGACGGCAAGTTGGAAGCTGGCGTACACCCTGCTCTTGTGCCTTACACCTACCTACTGGCTCGAGTTGGTGGCAATTACAATGCCGTGCGTCTAGAAGGCAATGCGGTTGGCCCCATAATGCTGCATGGTCAAGGGGCTGGAGACTTACCCACCGGTAGCGCTGTATTGGCAGACATTATGAATCTAGCCAAGAAGATGCGCTGCTCCGCCTTCGATCCGGACAACAGTGGTTTCAACAACCAGCCTATTGCTAAAGCTGACATACTTCCTCCCGAAGAGTCAGAATCGAAGTACTACTTCCGCTTTACTGTACAGGATCGCACCGGCGTCATGGCCGCCATCACCAAATCCATGGCCGAGCACAACGTATCCATTGCCCAAGCTGTACAAAAAGGTGAATCCGGAGCCGAGGGTGTTCCATTAGTCATTATAAGCCATGAAACCTCAGCCCGAAACGTGGATGCTGTTATTAATGAAATTGACGCCATGGACTTCACCGTTGAACCGTGCGTGAAGTTCCGCATATTGTAGGATATAAACAGTGAAACTACTCTATCTTATCGCGGACGGCATGGGAGGTTGGCCCTTGAAGGAACTGGGGGGCAAGACGACCATGGAAGCTGCAGACACACCAAATATGGACGAATTGGCACGTACCGGCATCGTTGGTCGCGCCCAGACTGTTCCTGAAGGCATGCTGCCAGGTTCTGACGTTGCTAACATGGCGCTACTCGGTTTTAACCCAACGACTTATCATACTGGCCGTGGCCCTATTGAAGCCGCAGCTCAAGGCCTTGAGCTCGCCCCTGACGACCTTGTCTGGCGGCTCAACCTAGTCACTGTTTCTAAGCTTACCATCGATGGATACATGCGTGACTATTCTTCCGGTCACATATCCTCCGATGTCTCCCGACCGGTGATAGAAAAGTTGCAAGACAAGCTAGGCAATGACACGTATCAATTTATCCCAGGTATTCAGTATCGACATCTGTTAGTCCAAAAAGGCGGTGCAAATACCGATGACGCAAATATTGCTATTAATCCGCCACACGACATTACCGATAAACCCATAAAGCTTGACCTGCGTAAATATTCCAAAAGCCCTCTTCTTTGGGATCTGCTATTTGAGGCCAAAGAACTTCTGGATGACCGTGACATCAACATGTCGATGGCCAACTCCATTTGGCCCTGGGGGCAGGGACGTCCGCTCAGTTTGCCAAACTTCAAAGAAACGTTTGGAATGAATGGCGCTGTTATTTCTGCTGTGGACCTGATCAAAGGACTTGGCTACGCCTCTGGGATGTCAGTCATTGATGTTGAAGGCGCAACCGGACTACTTGATACAAACTATGAGGGCAAAGTCGACGCAGCCTTGGAGTTCCTCAAGGACAACGACTTTGTGTTCGTTCACCTAGAAGGGCCAGATGAGTGCGGTCATGGTGGTGATACTAAAGATAAAGTGGAAGCAATTAGCCGTTTTGACGCTAATGTGGTTGCGCCATTACGAGAAGCTCTAAAAAATGAAGAAGTAGCTTGGATTATTACGTGTGATCACTACACACCTATCGTGGAGCGTACACACACTACAGATCCCGTCCCCTTCATCATCAACGGCCCAGGCTGTAAGGCCTCTGGCGTGAAGACTTTTTCCGAATCTACTGCCAAATCAACGGGGCTAAAGTTAGATAAGGGCTACGAGCTTCTGTCTTATGCCATCGAAAAAATCGGATTGAAGTAATGGCTCCCAAGATTGAATATGTTACCGGCCAAAGCTGGTATAATCACTTTGTTTCTTACGGTGAAACCGATACCATGGGGGTGCTCTATTATGCAGAGTACCTCCATATTTATGAACGTTCACGCAGTTTTTTCATTCGTGAACATGGTATGAGTTATGCCGAAGTTGAACAGCGCGGAATCATCCTACCTGTTCGCGAAGCGCAGTCACGTTATCGTGTGCCTGTCCGATTTGATGACGAAATATTCATACGTGTGGGCATAAGTGAATGGAAACGAGCCTCGATGAAGTTCTCTTATGAAGTCTGGAATATAGAAAAATCTATTCTACATGCTACAGGTATGACCGAACACGCTGCCGTCAATTCTCAAGGAAAGCCTGTACGTATCCCTGAATGGCTTAAGGAACTCTTTGTATAATAAAATGATTTAAGTGTGAAACAAGCGTTTACAGTCGCCCAATGATCTGGCAACCTCCTCGAATGTTTATCGACGTCCACACACACGTTTTTCATCCTAAAATTGCTGATAAAGTCCTTGCGCAGCTTGAAGGTCATTACTCCATTACTCCTGTAGGAACAGGACTTGTGGACGATTTACTTGACCGCCTGAAAGCAGCCAATGTTGACAAAGCTGTCGTTCTTTCTGCGGCAACAGACCCATCACAGGTTATCCCGGCTAATAACTGGGCTATCCAGATGAAGAAGGAACACGACGCACTTATCCCTTTTGGCACCATTCATCCCGACTTTGATCGGGTAGAGTTTGAACTTGATCGTTTAGAACGCAACAACATTAAGGGCCTAAAATTTCACCCAGACTTCCAAGGTTATCGCATGGATGACCCGAAGTTATTCGACGTAATGGAAATGATAGAAGATCGTTTTATATGCCTTTTCCACGTCGGAGACATACTTCCACCGGCAGAGAATCCCTCTTGTCCCCAAAAATTGGCTGCATTGCGTAAAATGTTTCCCAAACCAGCGATTATTGCAGCTCACATGGGAGGCTACCGTCATTGGGACCATGTAATCGAACACCTCGCCAATACAGATGTATTTGTTGACACATCGAGCGCCATGGATTTTGTAAGTGACGAAAAATTAAACACTCTTTTCCAGGCCTTTGGTACAGAAAGAATTCTTTTTGGTAGTGACTATCCATTATTCGATGCAGGTACAGAGATTGACCAGCTCAAAGCACGCCTTTCACTTTCTTCTGTTGAATTCGAAAATGTTATGTCAAACGCCACCCATCTGCTTATCTAGGCGCACAATTATTGATATCACCATTATTCTTCCGGAATAATGTTGCAATACAAGTAAAATTTACTGTATAAGAAACAACCTATTCAACCAAAGAGGATAGATATGAACCGTTTCTTAACTATAATGTTTGCACTGTTATTAACATGTGTGCTGGCAGGCTGTGGAGCAAAGACTTATCAGGTAACCACAAAGGCTGGCAAAACATACACGGCAAAAGGGTCACTGGAATATGATGTCCAAAGTGAGACCTACAAATTTAAAAACGATGATGGTAAAGAGGTTATCCTCAACCAAGAAGATATCGAAGTAATACAAGAGACTAAATAAAACAGAAAGTCCCGCTTCTAGCGGGACTTTTTTTGTGAACTCTAAAAGACTTTGTTCCGTTTAAAAAAATCCTTATACATGGCGTCAGTTGTACATAAATGGTCAGTAGTCCAATCCCTCAGGAAATCAAATACCTCAATATCCATAGTTTCCCAATTTGAAGAGTATTCTTTGATAAATATGGAGACTTGATTTTTTATTCGATGATGTTCTTCGATATGCTCAACTAACGCTTGATGAGAATAGCCATATGTTTTGAGCAGTTCCTCTTCATATGAAAAATGGTACTCAACATATCTTTCTAGTTCATAAAGAATATCCAAAAGTACTTGAAAAGCACTGTCATTCATAATCCCTAAGAACAACCTATTAGTAATTTTTACTAATTCTTTATGTTGGGCATCAATTTCTGCAACACCTACCGAGTGATCTTCAGTCCATTGAATTTCAGGCATGATCATCCCATGCTATTTTTTGTCTGTAGTCATTAATCAAGCGACACGACTCTATTAAATCAAATCATTAATAGAACCAAAATCAGGATCAAAGAGGCGTTTATAGGTCCGAACAACAAAGCCATCTGTCATGCCAGATAAGTAATCACACAACATTCTTCGTTTTATATGATCGTCCTGACCAGACAAAGCATGATGATAATGTGCTGGCAATAGCCGAAAACTTGGCTTTGCCGAATGCACATACTCCTCCTCCATTACGGAAAAGACTTTGCGTAATATTTCACCTCCCTTGTACTCTAACTGATGTACTTGTGGAGTATAAAAAACAAGATTAACGGCCAACATCTTGAGCAATTTGCACAAATTTTTGCTTTCATTATCCACGGAGATATCGAATCGGTATCGATTGGTTTTATTCGATAGTAGATTACGTCGCTTGATTAAAGTAGTCGAATGGATAAATTGCCCGATCAGACGAGCCAGAAACGCACTAAAACTCTCATCAATTATTGCATCGCATAGTGATCCAAGAAACGAGTGGTCATCTCCCGTATAATCAATTTCTTTTTCTTCAATCCAATTTCGAATTTTTTTGATAGTGATGAATCCGGCACGAATGCCATCATCAATATCATGTATGGAATATGCAATATCATCAGCCCAGTCCATAATTTTACATTCAATCGACTTGAATGAATTCAACTCTCTTTCACTGGTAAAATGAGAATCAAAAGGCACTTCTGGACTAACAAAATCGAGAATATCTCGCTGGAAATCATAGACAAAATGATTCTTTTTCTTTTCTGAATTAGAAAATAGAGTTTTATATTTGAGCATTCCATCAAGAAAGGCTCGAGTTGGATTCATGCCTGCCCACTGAGTCCTATTTCGATAAAATAGGTCAACGAGGATTCTAAGATTCTGAGCATTACCCTCAAAGCCTCCAGAATTAAGCATCAATTCATTGAGAACCTCTTCACCTGCATGCCCAAACGAAGGATGCCCAATATCGTGAGCCAAGCAGATCGATTCAACCAAATCTTGATCAATATAAAAACTGGAATTCAATACATCAGAAGATCGATTCAAATGATTTACAATTGATCTTCCGATCTGAGAAACTTCCATAGAATGAGTCAATCTTGTTCGATAAAAATCAAATTCACCAGATAGAAATACTTGTGTCTTGTTTTGAAGACGTCGAAAAGCAGGTGAATATATGATTCGATCACGATCTTGTTCAAAGGGAGTACGTCCTTTGACATTCTTAGACTGTCCACGTCCAATCCACTCAGTATCAAACTCTGTGTAATAACAATTGTTCACTGTGCCTCCTTAGAGCATTGAAAATATGCTGATCTATGATCGATGAACAAAAATCAAAGGAAATCCAAAGCTCTAATTAATATCACTACTCTAATTAACCCAAATCAGGTATCTTTCCAGCATCCTCCCGAGCACCACTACCGGCATGAAGCTTACGCTCTAACGCGTTGAAAAAACGAGAGAATGTGAAAGTAAGTGTTAGATATATACAACCTGCACCTACCAAGAATGGTACATATGTATAGTAACGAGCTCCAAGAACCTTAGCAGAGAACATGAGTTCTGCCACACCAATAGTGGAAATAAGTGAAGAATCCTTCAAAAGAACAATCAGTTCATTACCTAAGGGTGGAATCATACGTTTAAATGCCTGAGGCAGAATGACAAAAATCATAGATTGCGTATGAGTCAAACCTGTACTACGCGCAGCCTCCATTTGTCCCTTGTTGATGGATTGAATACCTGCGCGAATGATCTCAGCATTGTATGCACCACTATTGATACCGAGTGCAATGATACCAGTGATCAATGGGTCTGGGGTTATACCTTCTCCGGTAATCATCATATAAATTTGGGGAAAACCGAGATAAAAGAAAAAAATCTGAAGCAGCATCGGGGTGCCGCGAATAATCTGAATATATAAATCAGCGACAATTCGAATGGGCAACCTGCGGCTAATGCGACAGGTTCCGGCAAACACGCCCAGTACAAGCCCCATGGCGAGAGCACCAAAGGTAACCTGAAGCGTTGCTGTTGCTCCATTCAGGAGCATTTCATAGTGTTTAAAGACCAGAGAAAAATCCACGCCGACTCCTCGGAAAAACAGCCGGGCAGGAAACCTACCCGGCTGATTTTAATACAATCTTACAGGCCCCATTTCTTGACGATAGCGTCGTAGGTGCCGTCCTTCTTCACTTCTTCGAGAGCCTTATTCAAAGCATTAAGCAAGTCGTCATTACCCTTGCGGGAGATCATGGCAAACTCTTCGAAGGAAAGAGGCTCACCAGCACGCTTGAAAGTGCCCTTCTTGACAAACTCTTCGGCTACAGACAGGTCTGCGACAACAGCGTCGGCAGCCTTATTGTGAAGCATCATGAAAGCAATGTTATAGGTCTCGGGTTTGACAACACTGGCACCTTCGATTTTATCAGCCTGCTGCTCGCCGGTAGTGCCCAGCTGTACGGCAATCTTTTTACCCTTAAGGTCAGCGGGAGAACTAATATCTGAATCAGTACGAACAACCAGAACCTGACCACTGGCTATGTAGGGTTTTGAGAAACTCACGGCATTGGCGCGCTCGGGAGTAACGGAAAAACCAGACATACCCATGTCGACCTGCCCGGACTGGACTGCGGTAACAATGGCAGCAAATTCCATGGTTACCCAGTTGATCTTAACCCCCAGTTTCTCGGTAATAGCATTAAGCAGGTCAACATCGAAACCGATACGCTCACCAGTATCGCCAATTGATTCGAACGGAGGATAGTCAGGGCTGTTGCCTACGGAGATTACCCCGGCCTTCTTGACCTTTTCCAAAGTGGAACCGGCAAAGGCGGACGCAGTAAATGCACCCAACAAGAGGGCCAAGGCCAACATAATGGTTGCATTAAACTTATTAAACTTCATTTCCAACTCCTTGAATTAAACAGTATTCAAACTCGAG
Organism: Pseudodesulfovibrio sp. zrk46; assembly: GCF_012516435.1. Taxonomy (NCBI): domain Bacteria; kingdom Pseudomonadati; phylum Thermodesulfobacteriota; class Desulfovibrionia; order Desulfovibrionales; family Desulfovibrionaceae; genus Pseudodesulfovibrio; species Pseudodesulfovibrio sp. zrk46. The sequence continues at coordinate 3,308,200 of NZ_CP051216.1, read as the reverse complement.
ACATCTCGAAATATAAGCGTTTCCCGCTAGTCGACTACACCAGCCATAAGCGGGCCGATTTTGTTAACAGTATCGGGGTCAGATGTAGGCAGGATGCCGAGTATTTCACCACGATAAATAACAGCGATTCGATCTGCCAATTGCAAAGCCTCATTCAAATCGCCGGTCACCAACAGAATGCCTGCCATGTCTCGAGCAGCGAGCAAACGGTGCCAGACTTCTTCTGTCGCAGAAACATCCAGTCCCTGAGTGGGTTGTTCGGCAACTATCAGACGCGGCTCACGGAAAAGCTCACGAGCAAGCACTGCCTTTTGTAGGTTACCACCAGAAAGCTGCCAGGCTAGGGCGTGGATACGTCCCGGACGAATATCAAACTTCTCGATAAGATCGATAGTATCTTTCTCAGCCTGCTTCTTGTCCAGGAACCACCCTTTGGCAAAGCCCTTACGGGTAGTCAACAGCAGGTTGTCCACCAAATTCTGATTACGCAGTGTAGCCAAGCCAAGACGATCCTCAGGAATATAGCACATGGAACGGTTCCAAGTGGATTCAGCAAAAAACTTACGCCACGGCAGGCCCATGATAAACACGGTATCCACAGGCGGCTTAATTAAGCCAGTAATGGCTTCCACCAATGGCTTTTGACCGTTTCCCGCTACACCGATCAGAGCTACGACCTCACCCTTACGGACTTCCAGATCTATTTCACGCAAGCCCAGACCATTCATATTTTTGATTTCTAAAACCGGGTCACCGACTTTCATAGGCTCACGGTCCACTTCAAGCAGAACTTCTTTGCCTACCATGCGGGAGGCAAGATCTGCCTTGGATTCGATACCCGTAGGATCAAGCTCGCCCTCAATTCTACCGCGCCGCAGTATGGCAATTTCATCGGCCAAGGCAATTACTTCTTCCAGCTTGTGACTAATAAAAATGATGGACTTCCCCTGCTCGGTCATACGCCAAAGTGCATCAAAAAGCTTTGTCGTCTCTTCTGGTGTAAGCACCGCAGTGGGTTCATCAAAAATGAGGATACGACTCTCGCGGTATAAAAGCTTGAGAATTTCCACAACCTGCCGCTCTCCCATGGAGAGATCAGAAATATGTGCAGCTGGATCAATTTCTAAGCCATATTCTTCGGCCAGCTTGCCCACGCGTTCTTCCATCTCTTTGGGCTTGATGAAAAGACTGCCCTCCTGCCCAAGAAGCACATTTTCGGCCACGGTCATGCAATCCACCAACATAAAATGCTGGTAAACCATTCCTATACCTGCAGCAATGGCATCCTTAGAAGACTGAAAACGTACAGGATTCCCATTCACCTCAATGTGCCCTTCGTCAGGACGATAACGACCAGCAAGCATGGACATCATGGTAGACTTGCCAGCGCCATTCTCGCCTAGAAGCGCTTTAATGCGACCCGGGTAGATATCGAGGGTAATGGAATCATTGGCGGTCACAGAGCCAAAACGCTTGGTTAACCCTTTGAGGCTGACTACCGGTTTGGCATCCTCAGGCAACTTACGCACCCCCTCAGGACGGACGAAACGAAAAGCTTCCATAAGTCTATCCCTCCGGCTCAATGTTGGTACCCAACGCGGCAGGTGCGTCGATACGACGACCACGGGCTGCAGATAGGATCAAAACAAGAATGGTCAAAATATACGGCAGCATCAGCAGAAGAGAGGATGGTAAATTGGTACCCATTGCCTGCAAACGCAGTTGGAAAGCCATAACACCGCCAAAGAGATAGGCACCTGTCACGGCACGGCCAGGGCGCCAGAAAGCGAAAATGACCAAGGCCACCGCAATCCATCCACGGCCACCAGAAAGGCCGTTTGTCCAAAGATGAGTATAAGCCAGTGAAAGATAAGCACCACCTAGGCCAATGAGAAAACCGCCCGCGATAACGGCAAAGTAACGCAGTCGGATGGGTTTCAAACCGGCAGCTGCAGCTGCTGCTGGCATCTCGCCAGTAGCTGAGACGTGTAGACCGAAGCTAGTACGTCGAAAGAAAAACCAGAAGATAAATGGTATGACAAATGAGACATATACAAGCATGTCATGCTGGAAAAAGATGTCACCAATGACGGGAATCTGTGAAAGCAGCGGAAAGTCAAATGCATCGAAGCCCGGCGCTGGTAGGCCTACATAGGGAACACCCAGAAAGTTCGTCACACCTACGCCGAGAATGGTCAGAGCAAGACCTGAAACAACTTGGTTTCCGAGGCATGTTATGCAAACGAAACCGTGCAAAGCAGCCATTAACATGCCAGCGCCACCACCTGCAAAAAAACCAAGCCACGGTGAACCAGTTACCATGCTGGTAGTAAAAGCAGCCAAAGCCGAAACAGCCATGATGCCTTCAACACCGAGATTCAGCACGCCGCCCTTCTCAGTCATCATTTCACCAAGGGTGGCGTAGAGAATCGGCGTTCCAGACTGCACTGTGGCAGCAAACAGCGGTATCAGAAATTCCCACATAGGCTTCTATCTAGTCCTGCGAACGCGGTTTGCGTTCCAGTTTGTACATCAGGAAGAACTGTCCTGCCAAAACGGTCAACAAGATCATGCCTTCCATGATCGTGCCAAAGGCTGCCGGAATTTGGAGCTCCAGCTGAAGGTTTTCTACCCCCACACGGAGGGCTGCCAGCAGGAAAGAGGCGAAGGCAATGTTAAGCGGCTCCAAACGGGCCAACCACGCCACGACGATGGCGGTGTAGCCATATCCTACCATAAGACTTGGTTGCAAACGATTAAGAACGGCAGATGTTTCGATGCATCCGGCCCAACCAGCGAAACCACCAGACAGCGCCATAACGAGCATCACAAGCATTCCGTATCGAATCTTGGCATACTTGGCCACGCGAGCACCTTCGCCACTGGCTTTGAGCTCGAAACCGAGTCGGGTAAAACTCATAAAAGCCCACAGGCCGACACCGACGACAGCACAAAATGCCAGTCCCCAATGGACCTTGCTGCCCGCGATTCCAGAAATCACGGCAGACGGCGAAAATTCGGGAGTCATGGGGAAGCCAAAGCTAGTAGGGTCCTTCCACACGCCAAACACAAGGTAATCGAGGAGTAATATTGCGATGTAGTTGAGCATCAGAGTTGAAATGATTTCATTAACCCTAAGCTTCAACCGTAGAATTGCAGGGATGAGTGCCCAAATACCACCGAGAACAAAAGCCATGATGAACATGAGTGGCATTAGGACAATCGCGGGCATGTTCGGAAAACTTAGTGCCATCCATGTGGCACCGATTGCACCTAGGGCGAATTGCCCCTCTGCACCGATGTTCCAAATCTGCATGCGGAAGGCTACGGCTACACCTAAGGAGCATAAGAAAAGAGGAATCGCCTTGAGAAGTGCACCTTCAAGAGCCCACAAATGACCAAAGCTTCCTTGCCATAGGATATTAAGCCCTTGCAGAGCATCCTTGCCCTGCCCCCAAAGGAGCAAGGCACTCACTGCGAGGGAAAAGAGCAGGGCGCCCAGGAAAATAACCAGGGCGCCCCACTTCCAGGGTTCTTCTCGTTTTCTGATCTTTAGCACGTAGTGTCCAAAGTTTTTATTCGGTGGTTCCAACAACGCCTTCGACAAACCAAGTCATGCCAAGCAGATCACCGTCAGGAGCGGTGGTTCCTTCTGCGATAACCACTTCACCCTTCTGGTTCTTGATAGGACCGGCAAAGATGGTGTCGTTGCCAGCTACGAGCTTGGCCTTCTCAGCCATAACCTTAGCCTTGACGTCCTCAGGAACCATGGGCCCCATGGGGGCGATATCAACAACGCCGTCAGCCATGGACCACCAGATGGACTGGTCACCCTTCCAGGTGCCGTTCTTAACTTCTTCCACAGTCTTCACGTAAACCGGAGCCCAGTTCCAAATAGCGGAGGTCAAATGAGCCTTAGGAGCAAAGGAGGACATATCAGAGTTGTAGCCAACGGAGTAGGCACCAGCCTCCTGAGCAGCTTCCTGAGGAGCTGGGGAATCCTGATGCTGGGCGATCACATCACAACCGGCGTCCAGCAGAGACTTAGCTGCGTCCTTTTCCAATGCGGGATCATACCATGTCTTGGTCCAGACAACGCGGACTTCTGCGTCCGGGTTCATCATACGAGCACCGATGGTATATGCATTGATACCGCGAATAACTTCGGGAATAGGAAAAGCTGCCACGTAACCAAGCTTATTGGACTTGGTCATAGCGCCAGCGACCATACCGGTGAGGAAACGGGACTGATAGATGCGGCCGAAGTAGTTATTCACGTTTTCGGACTTCTTGAAGCCAGAGCAGTGCATGAAATCAACTTCGGGAAATTCCTTCGCGACCTTGATAGTCGGATCCATGTAGCCGAAGCTGGTGGTGAATATTACATCAAAGTCTTTACGGGCCATGTTACGAATAACACGCTCAGAGTCAGCTCCCTCGGGTACAGACTCGACAAAAGCCGTCTCAGTCCAATCCAGTGCGTCCACTGCTTTTCGCCCCTGATCATGAGCGTAGGAGTAGCCTGCATCACCAACTGGAGAAACATAGACGAATCCAACTTTGATTTTCTTGGATTCTTCCTTGGGAGCTTCAGCCTTTGGCGCAGGGGCCGGTTCAGGCTTTTTCTCCTGGGGTGCTTCGCCACAGGCGAAGAGAGACAGCATCATCGCCATAGAAGCGACGACGACAAACAGTTTCAGCATCTTTTTCATGGGGAACCTCTCCGTTAACATTAAGATCAAACCTCAATATCTCAGCACGCCTTTTAGGGCAACACCCTTTGAAAAGCGATGTACTCTTTTCCGCAAAATATCTGACAAACTTTTTTCGCTTTAATCAACAGTCTGGATAATAGGTTCCACAAACTGAGAAGCAGCATCCCATGGAAAGAGAATCCATGTATCCTGACTAACTTCTGTAATATATGTTTCCACCATTGGACGCCCTTCAGGCTTGGCGTAAACTGTAGCAAAATGAGCATTTGGAACCATTTCTCGCACGACTTTGGCGGTTTTGCCGGTATCGACAAGATCGTCGATCAACAGCCAGCCCTCGCCGTCATTTTCAATGGTTTTAAGAATGTTGGCACTTCCCTGGTCTTTCCAATTATAACTGGAAATACAGATTGTATCGATTAGATGTATTTCGAGTTCGCGGGCAAGAATAGCTGCAGGGACTAAGCCGCCACGAGTGATGGCGATAATTCCTTTCCACGGCCCCTTCTCCATGAGACGCCAAGAAAGAGCCCGGCAGTCACGATGCAACTGCTCCCAAGATACCGGGAACATTTTTTGGTATCGGCTTTTGTCACCCATAGGGAATCACCTCAAATTTTCAATTTAAGCAAAATGAAGGTGGTCACTTACATAGGTTTGACCATTTAATCAAGGGTGCAGGCCCGGCCTTTGTAATCAAAAACAAAGCTCAATGTCTTACGAACTTTATCTGAGAAGATTTTACGAGAAAGCACCTTTCCTGCTACTCTTTTATTGATTTCGCTAACAGTTGGATATGGATGAATTGCTGAAGCTAGAGTTGTAAGCCCTGTATTGGCATTCAATGCAGCCACCCACTCAGCAACGAGCTCTCCAGCATGATGGCCAACGATTTGTACGCCAAGTGGTTTCTCTTTTTTATCCAGTACAAGTTTGATTCGTCCTTCAGAGGCTCCTTCTGCCCTAGCGCGATCATTATCAGAAAACTCTTCTATCCAAACAGAATATTCAATTCCCGCCATCTTTGCTCTTTTCTCGTTCATACCAACACTGGCAAACTCAGGCTCAGTGTAAGTACACCAAGGCAACCAAGTATAATCAGCTTTCCGAGGCAATCGGAATACAATGTTAGATATAATGATGCTCGCTTCATACCCTGCAGCATGTGTAAATTTGAACTGGCCAATCACATCACCCGCTGCAAAAATATGCTTACATGAGGTGCGCATTCTGTTGTCTACAGCAATTCCTCGCAAATCATATTTGACACCTGCATTGTCCAACATAAGACTCTCAATACTCGGCTTACGGCCAGCAGCAATAAGTAATTTCTCCGTACATATAATATGAGCCTCCCCTCCCTGCTCATAGACGATTTCAGTACCACAACTTGTCTTTCTTACAGCAGTAGATTGGGTATTCAATTTCAAATCAATGCCCTCTTCACAAAAAGCATCTTGAACGACAATAGCCATGTCTTCATCTTCTGCAGACAAAATCTGCCCACTTCGTTGAAGAATGATTACTTCTGCCCCCAAACGAGAAAAGGCCTGTGCCATTTCACAAGCAATAGGACCAGCACCCAAAACGGCCATTGATTTCGGTAATTCATTAAGACTGAACAAGTCCTTATTGGTCAAATAATCGACATCTTCAATTCCAGCTAAAGGCAACCCTGCAGGTTCAGAACCTGTAGCAATTACCCAAAATTTAGCTGAAACTCGTTTGCTATTGAACTCAACGGTATGCTCATCAACAAAATAGGCATTACCAAATTCCACTTTTACACCTAACCCGCAGAATCGTTCCACCGAGTCATGAATTTGAATAGCCTCAATGACATTCTGAATTCGCTCTGCCACCTTGGAGAATTGAATAGGTGGCAGATCAACCTTTGGCAGACCATACCGTTCAGCATTTTTCATTTTATGATAAACTGAAGCGGTTTTTATCAAAGTCTTACTCGGCACACACCCGTAGTGAAGACAGTCTCCTCCAAGCTTTGACTCCTTTTCAATCAGTAGTGTCTTTACACCTAGCTGAGAAGCTCCGGATGCAACCGTTAGTCCTGCTGCTCCACCGCCGATGATTCCTAAATCATAATCAAAACTAACCATTTGATCTCCTAGATTGAAACCAACCAAGGACTTTCTTAACCACAAGAGGGAAAACACCTAAAATAGCAAAAGAAATAATCAAACTTGGAGATAAAAGCCCTGAAAGAGACTCCAATTCTCCCAACTCCTTACCTGCATTGACATAGACAACAGTTGCCGGAAACATGCCCAATTGAGAAACCCAATAGTATGTTTTTAAATGCATTGATGTAAGGCCAATGACGGTATTGATGACAAAAAAAGGGAAAACCGGAATTAAGCGCAAGGTGAATAGATAGAACGCGCCATCTTTTTCAATCCCATCATTAACCTTCGCCAGTTTGTCACTAAATCTACTTTGCACCCAACCTCGTAACAAATATCGAGACATCAAAAAAGCTACTGACGCACCAATAGTGCTAGCAAAAGAGACAACGACTACACCAGTTACCAGCCCAAACAAAGCACCTCCTGCCAAAGTAATTACCGTAGCTGCCGGTAGAGCCAAGGCTGTAACCACAACGTATAGCAGAAAATATGCACCCAAGACTACAAAGGTATGTTTGTCATATAGTCCTTGGAATTTTTCGCGAGATTCTTTGAGATATTCGAGAGAAAAAAACTGCCCCAAATCAAACAGAAAATAACAAGCCACAAGTACAATAATGACTGAAATAATTGAAAGCCTCTTCATGGTAGCAGTCTGCATTAACGCTCCTATCTACCAAGCAATTGCATGGCGTAGAGTCCTGCACCAAGCAACCCGCTTTCTTCGTTGGTGTTCAGTTTAATAGGTACGGAATATAAGAATTCTTCATACACATGAGAATTATGAAACTCCTCAAGAAATTCGGGGACATTCACAAACATAGGATTTTTTGCAGCTATCCCACCGGCAATATACAAACCACCTTTACACATCAGCGCAATAGACCAATTACGACAGGCTCGTGCATAAAATCGAGCATACCACTTAGTGGTTTCGCTTTCCGGTGTGATTGCTTCAGAGATATCAGCAGGAGACTTGTCTTCTCCTGTCAAAAATTTGTGAACAAGCTGCAAACCAAGTCCCGTGACAACACTGTCCCCCTCGGCCCAATTGCGTCCACTAGCCCGTCTATTAAACTCTGAATATTCCGCCTCTTTTTTGCCAGTAAATGGGAAAGCCATATGACCGCCTTCAGAAGGCAACGCCACCCATTCATTCTCACCCTTAATTAGTGCTGAATAGCCAAGCCCAGTTCCAGCCCCAATGACGCCAATCACGCCATCTTCCTCTTCACCACCTTGAAGAATCATTGCATCCTTTACAGCACGAGTGCGACAGGCATATGCTTGTGCCGCGAAATCGTTGATAAGGCATGCTTTTCTCACCCTAAAATCAACTTTACGAAGATCTACTCCCCAAGGAGCATTGGGAAGATAGGGGCACTCTACACCATCACGGACAGCACCAGCTACCGCAAGAGCTGCACTATCGAACCCACCAGGCTTAGCTTGAAAATCACTCTCCCAAAGCTGTGTTAACAGCTGTGCAAAGGATTCTGCCCCATGGGTTTTGAGCCAAATGGAATCTTCCATCACAAGCTCACCATTTGCGTCGTCAAACAAGGCGAAGCGACTATTAGTTCCGCCTATGTCCGCTGCCAATATTTTCGCCATTTAATACAAACCTCCGTCGGCGGAAGAATATCATAACCCCGCAAAAAGAAAAGGAGCCCGAAAGCTCCTTTTACAATTGAATCGATTAATCTAGTTATGCAGCTTGTTCAGAATCATTTAAATGATCGGCAGGGTCCACGACCTGTTCAGCAGGACCTTGCCGCTTCTGTACATATTTACGCGTAATACGTCGTAGTGTTTCAGTCTTACCCTTTCGCTCACTCGGACTTAAGAAAGAGGTAAGTTTTCTTTCCAGCTTGTATGAATTTTGCTCCTTACTTATCGCCACAACACCTTCCATCACCAGCTTTTGATTCAAGAGTTCAGCTCTCGTAGAATAATTAATATTTTCTGCAATTGGCGAAAAGATAAGATTGCTCAAAACCAATCCGTATAGTGTCGAAATAAAAGCAACTGGAATATTTTTTAAAATCACTGCAGTGTCATTGATCCCCATAAGAAGACCAATAAGGCCAATTACACTTCCTGCGACACCAAATGCAGGAGCCATCTTTGCCATGGTTTGAAAGAATCTTTCACTTTGCTGTCGTCGCAGGTTAAAGAATGCCATCTCCGTATTCAATGTTTCACGAATTTCATCTTCTTTATAGTTATCAACCAGAAGAATAAGTCCATTTTTAAGGAAAATAGATGTATCGCCGTTCTTTGTACGTTCAAGGGATAGTATCCCATCAACCTTACTCTTGACTGATAAGTCAAGTAGCGTGGTGACAATCTCTTCTGAGGTAACATGCCCGCTAGTGTAAGCATTTTTTGCGACCATAAATGCATTTTTAACATGTTGTACAGGATAGCTGATGAGCATTGCTGCAGTCAGTCCAGAAGCAACAACTAGGAAAGCTGCCACATTCCAATATGCAGCGGCAGCACCAGTCAGCAAGAAACTACTGACAAAAATAAATAGACTGATGATAACGCCAATTAAGTTCTTTTTATTCATGAGAGCCTCCAATCGACTTAGTTCTCATTTGTGATGATTATTTCAACACGTCTATTCATTTCTTGGTTAGCTTCAGATATCCCCGGTAATTCTGGCGCATACGCCCCTCGCCCTGAGACAACAATTCTTCGAGGATCAATCTTAAATTCACTCATCAAAAGATCAGCCACATCATCCGCACGACGAGAAGATAGTCCAAAACTCCTGCTGCCTTCAGCCTCATCAGCAGAAGCGTATCCGATTACGTGGACCATCCCCACACTCAAACGAATAACTTCAGCAATTTCTCGCAAATATGTTAATGCATCAGATCTCAACACATCATCGCCTGCAGCAAAGAACATTTCCCCCCGCAATGAAATACGAACACGATTTGGCCCTTCTCTCATGACAGATATCCCTTCGGCACGATTACGGTATAATACTTTCTTCCCAGCTATTCGTACGTTACTAGAGGCTCCTGTTGAATCAACTCGACTTGATATCTGCCCAATCAACCCTATTAATGGGTCAAGAGTACTTGTTGACTGTGCATTGCCACGACTTTGATCACTAAACAGAACTTTTACATCCTGATGCGTACTGGCATAGACGAATAACACTACAAACAAGACGAACATGACCATCATCAAATCAGCCCATGGTACCACCCAATCATTCATCCCACGAACGGTAATGTGATCGCCAACCTGCTCAAAGGAGGTAAAATCAGAGCCATTGTTTTTCTGTATTTCCTGCATAATTTCTCCTGCATTAGTACGCGCATGTGATGAAGCAAGAAATCTGCCACCGATGTAAGATGCTTATTTTATTTAAACATTTAGCATTAAGAAACATCAATCCACAAAATTCAAAGCCAAAGCGACAAAAAAACGTCGCCTCCGCTCAATTGACGTACTTCAGAATATGAGAGAGAAATCGACATTATGAAACAGACAATCATAGGCCCATTCAAAACGAACACTACGATTATTCTAGCATCAGGCTCTCCTCGTAGGCGTGAGTTACTTAACGATCTCGGGCTAAATTTCGAAGTGCATCCCAGTGAAGCAGAAGAACCTGCGCCATTGATAGGTGAAGAACCAACAGCCTATGCTCTCAGGATGGCTGAAATGAAAACAATCGAGGTTTCAAAATCTTACAAAGGGAAAGTGATACTTGGTGCAGATACCATAGTGGTGCTAAATGAAGATATTATGGGAAAACCCGAAAATGAAGCTGATGCTTTAGAGAAATTAAGTGCTCTCTCGGGGAAAACACATCAGGTGATCTCGGCATACTGCCTGATACTTCCAAGTGGTGAAATTGTATCTCATGCCGTAACAACGGATGTCGACATGCGAATTTCTTCAAAAGCAGAACTAAAAGGCTACATTGCTACTGGCGAACCAATAGATAAAGCCGGTGCATACGCCATCCAGGGCATTGGAACCTTTCTCGTCACTGCCATCCGCGGTTCATACACCAATGTTGTAGGACTGCCCGTCGCTAGGGTCCTTGATACGTTACTTCAAAATAATATAATCGAAGCAAGAGAGGGTTAACTGTGGCAAACACATCCCCATCTGATAAACTGGCAACCTCCCTGGCTACACTCGGACCAATCGGTCATTTCCCTAAAGCTCCAGGGACTTGGGGGGCACTAGCAGCTATTGTTGCTGCGCCATGGCTATTCCTCTCATTTCCATTATGGGGGCGTATTCTTATACTCATAATGCTTCTTGCAATAGGAACATGGGCTTGCAACCGAGCAGAGAAGGTTCTTGGCAAAAAAGATCCAGGCTGCATTATCATTGATGAACTCTTTGGCCAATGGCTCACCCTACTCTTTTTCTCAGGTATCCCTATCGGGTTTATTGTCATCGGTTTTATTCTGTTCCGAGTTTTCGATATATTCAAACCTTGGCCTGTACGGTGGGCTGAAACTGCATTTTCAGGTGGCTTTGGTGTTATGATTGATGATGGTGTTGCAGGACTTTATGCGCTGATATGTTTACATTTCATTGTTTGGGTGTTCTAAATCAATTCCTACAATTATCCAAATGCATCTGTTAATTTGAAGAACTCCTTAAGTATTCAAAACAAAAGCGCCGCCTTCCGATTGGAAAGCGGCGCTTAAATTGTACCTAACACTTCTTACTGAACAACAAACTCTGCACGACGATTCTTTGCCCAAGCTGTTTCATTATGAGCTGGATCGACCGGGCGCTCTTCACCAAAACTCACAAGAGACATACGTTCAGGATCAACACCAAGAATTACAAGATGCTCATACGCTGCACGAGCACGACGCTCACCGAGGGCCAGGTTATATTCCTCAGTGCCACGTTCATCACAATGCCCTTCAATAACCACACGAACATTCTTATAACGACGCATAATGTTGGCCTTCATAGCAAGAATGGCACGAGACTCTTCAGTCAATTCATAGGAGTCAAAAGCAAAATGGATTACCACACTGGTAAGCTCCTCAACAGCCTCAGCCTTAGCACGAGCTTCTGCTTCAGCAGCTAAAGCTGCCTCATCAACCTTAGGCTCAGCTGGTGGCGGCGGAGGCGGCGTCCACTCGGTGTTATCCTTAACCTCTACCTGAGCACCGGGAGGGGTGCTGGTCGTTTTTTTCTTGGCGCAACCAGCGCCGATCATCAGCGCGAGAGCCAAAAAGACCATCAGTGCAAGGTTCCATCTAAATTTCATGCCGTCTCCTTCTGTAGAGCCGTGGCCCGGCCATTATGATTTAGGCTAACTAAAGCCAATGCGGTTACCGTGCTATAGGTGTACTCTTTTTCCAATAAAAATCAACCCGCTGTCAGTGACAAATCACCATTGAAGCGAAGTATCCCATGCCGGAGCGAAAGCAGCACCTGCCCCAGTAGATATCTTACGAGGAGTATCCCCATGACGGGTAGTCAAATAAAGTTTATACTCACCTGCACGATTAGAAGCGAAAGCAACGAAATATCCATCGGGACCAAAGGCTGGATATTCATCATTTCCAGGACCGAAAGTCAGCTGTTTTTCACGACCTGTTGATAAATCATGCAAGTAAATACGATGCCCGTTGGAAGTACGATGGGTATATGCCACATAACGGCCATTGGGACTAATACACGGATGAGTATTATACTTGCCAGTAAGGGTTACTCGGCTAATTTTCCCAGACTTGATATCCATTAAATAAATGTGGGGATTCCCCGCTCTACCTGAGGTGAAAACCATAAGATTACCAGAACGATCAAAGCTCGGAGAAACATCAATGTAGGGACTACGTGCCAACATACGCTTAGGCTTAATCTTTGAGTCTAACTCATAGATGTTGGTGGCACCATTTCGATTGAGAGCTACAGTTAGTCTGTCATTAGGGCCAAAGACAGGACTAATAACTGTCTGCCCAAGCCCTTTAGTATAAAGATGAATCTTCTTAGCCTTGCTATCGTATACGCCAAGTTCATGTCGCGTCTTACCAATATGAGTAAAAGCGATCTTGTCCCCCTCCATGGACCATGCAGGACTTAGATTGAATCCGCCAAGTTTGGTGATACGCTTCAACTCACGGCCTTGAGGTAGCACTGTATATATTTCTTTAGCCTTACCTTCTTGACGCACAAAAGCGATTGGGGAATCAAAGAATCCCTTCTTACCAGCTAAAGCTTCCAAGAAGGCTGAACAGAAACGATCTGCTGCCATCGCCAAAGTTGTTTTGTCTACATCATTATAGGACTTTCCAACCACACGACGCCCACTAAATGTCTCATAGACACGTGCTTCAATATAATTCCCATTCCAGCCAGTAGTCATACACAGATCGACACGGGCTAACTGTAAGGGCTTAAAATCAATATCGCTACCTTTCACCCCCTTACTAGGATCCCCTCCTAAAAGTTCACTCGTAGAAATCAATTTGAGGAAAGGAATATAGCTTAGGTTGTTGGCAACCAATTCCTCAAAAGCTTTTGCTGAAGCATTTGGTATGGGATTACCATCGAGCCCTTTTGGAGGAAGAAGAACGATATTTACCAGCCTCTGACCAGGCCCGTGGATATCTACAGTTAACGGACCTGCGGCATAGGCAGAAAAAGCCACAAATATGGCAAGGACGCTGACAATTGATGTGAGTGCTATGCGTTTCATACAGTTTACTCTGAGAGTTCCTGACTGTTAAAATTGATGCGTAGAATACGATCACGATCTGTCCTAGGTCGCTCTACATATTCCGTTTCACGAATAGCCCTTAATGTCGAATTATCAAACTCGCCATTTCCTGATGGGGCTAGAATTTTCGATGATAAAATTTTGCCTTCTTTATCAAGGACGATTTCTACAGTAGTTATGAGGTTTGCTTCTCCTGCAAAGGTAGGATAACGCCAATTTTTCTTAATCGCAGTCCCTACAATCAATGCGTAGACTTCAGACAACCCTGAACCAACACCGCCTTTAAAACCACCCTGTTGCCCGCCCTCAACACCCTCATCTTGTCCGCCATGAGAGTATGTTTTGGCCCCCGCCTCTTTTTTTAAAGCAGCCAATTCGTCCTGAAGAGCCTTTTGCTTCTTACGCTCCTGTTTTTTTACAGTAGCTTTGGCTGCTGCAAGAGCTTCCATTTTTAACTGCTCAGCCGTCTTTTGAGGCTTAGGTTTTGGTTTAGGCTTTTCTTCTTTCTTTTTCACGACCTTTTTTTCAACCTTTTTAGGGCTGATTTTTTCTTCCTTGGGTTCGATTTTGGGCTCAGACTTGGCTTCTACTACGGGGGCTTCCTTAACTTCTGACACGGGTTCAGATGTTGCCTCGACCACTGGAGCCTGAGGCTCGGCAGGAATTTCTTTAGTTGGCGCCTCTACTACCGGTGCAGGAGTGGGAGGTGGAGCCAGAGACAACAAATCTACAGTATACACAGGGCGGTCCATATTAACGCGCACATCTGTCGTAGATGCCCAAAAAAGTGCATACGCCAGAAATCCCACATGAAGGAGAAGAGAAAGAAATAAGCCCAAGCTTAGCCGCATAACAATCGGGTCCCTTTGGGATTACTTTGTATTTTCATTTTTAGTCTGCTCTGCGACAATACCAAGACGATCAATACCAGACGCCTTAATCTCTCCCATTACTTGAACCACAGTGCCATAAGGAACTTCTTTATCGGCACGCATGAAAAGCTGCTTCTTTTGTTTTGAAACAAGGCGCTTCAAGTGATCTTCAAGTTCTCCTAAGCCGACTTCATATTCGTCAAGAAAGAGCTCTCCGCTCTTCTTAATTGATAAAACTAAATGCTCAGAATCTTGTGGTAAATTCTTAACTGTTCGAGTCGTGGGTAAATCAACTTCTACCCCCTGTGTCATAAGCGGAGCCGTAACCATAAAAATGATTAAAAGTACAAGCATGACATCTACAAAAGGCGTCACATTGATCTCATTGAGAAAGCCGCCACCAGTCTTAATAGCCATAGCGGCCCCCTACGCTTTTTTTTCGCCTTTGGAAGCCCAAGCAATCTCACGCTCAGCGCGATTTAAAAACGCTCCGGCAAAATCAACCATACCGGACTCGACCTCATTGAGCTTACCAAGGAAATAGTTGTAAAAAATGGTGGCCGGGATAGCGACTAAGAGACCAATAGCAGTGGCAATAAGGGCTTCAGATATTCCAGGGGCAACAGTCGCAAGTGCAGCAGACTGCGCCAATCCGATTGAATGGAATGAGTGCATAATACCCCACACAGTGCCAAAGAGGCCGATAAACGGGGCCGCATTGGCGCAAGTGGCAAGAAATGGCAAGTTACGAGTTAACCCACGCATTTCTTTTGAAATTCCCTGTTTCAATACACGACGAAGTGTATCTTTAACCAGTAACCGCTTTCGTTCACGATTAACATCAGCCTTTTCCAATAGACGAAATTCATGCACCGCTAGGGTTGAGACTCGAGCCAAAGGTGATTGATCCTTGGAACCAAGTGCCTTGAGGCCCGATGTAAGGTCTTCGGCATCCATAAAGACATCATACCCTCTAATGACCTTTTTTCGCGCAGTGCCAATCGTAAAAAACTTAAAAAAGATAATGGTCCAACTCCAAATAGACATTAAAGCCAAAAAAATCATGACCATTTTTACGGCTAGAGTGGCTCCCATCAGAAGTGTAAGGATATTGCTGTCAGGCAAAAAATTCATTTGATCACCCGTTATTGTTTGGGCTGAAAATGCCCTCTATTTGTGAAGAAAGCCGCACCATTCTGGCTACGGCTTTTTACTAATTGATTCTTCGACAATTGCCCTATTTCATACACCGCTGCACGATTTCCCAGGCATTGGCTTCAGTCTGACGATATTCCTCAAGTGTTAAACCAGCACCAAGAGCAATTGTTTTACGCAAATCTTGTCCTATTAGGTCACGAGGAGCATGAGCATCGTTGTTTACGACTAGTTTTGCCCCATGTTTACGGGCTAAGGCCACAACATGACCGTTGGTATAACTATGGCCGCCACGTGTTGTGATCTCAAGAGCCACCTTTTTTTCTACAGCAAGGGCCACCTCTTCATCTGTAATCATGCCGGGATGAGCCAATACGTCTACACCAGCCTCAATTGCTGCTAGATTGGTTCCGGGTGCGACAGGTTCAACAGGTGTCTCGCCATGCATAACAACCACTTGTGCCCCGGCCTCTCGAGCTTTACCGACCATCTCGCTAATTAAAGCGGGGGGAATATGGGTCAACTCTACACCTGCAAGCACATTGATATCATAGAAATGTCCATGTTTCTTGACGAAACGGAGAACATTGTCCAAAGAATGATACATATTAGACTCATCTGCATGATCAGTAATGCAAATAGCCTTGTAACCCGCAACTTCTGCGCGGCGAACGAGTTCAGCAGGGATGAGCTCCCCATCACTAAAAACACTATGGGTGTGCAGATCGATCATTGTAGCCTACATTTTATATTTTGTATCATCTTCAGATAGCTTGTTCAGTTCATCCATCCACTTATCGGAATCCTGGGTCTTGATAACAGTTTCGGCATCTTCAATAATTGGAGCCCCTGCCTTTTCAAAGACAGAGCCACCGACATATATGGCGCATTCTGCACGAACAGCCAAAGCAATCGCATCTGAAGGACGACTGTCCAATCGAATAGTCTTACCCTCAGTTGAAACGACGATCTCGGCAAAGAAAGTGCCATCCTCAATATCAGTCACCTCAATACGCGTCACCTTGCCACCCATATCATGAATGCTATTAAGCAACAGATCGTGAGTCATTGGACGAGGGAATGGGGTATTGTTCAGAGCCATTGAAATGGACATGGCCTCCATGGCTCCAATCCAAATAGGTATGGCTCGATCCTGCTCATCCTTGAGGACTATGATAGGCGATTTATTTTGTTCATCCATCGCCATACCAAAAATCTCGACTTTTACCACGGCGTACCAATCCTTTCACCAACCAGCGAATGTTTCTTGGCTTCGGTGATGCGTACAGGCACCATCATACCGACAAGTCCATTGATCTCGGACATCGAAAAATTAATGATGCGCCCGGCAGGATCACGTCCCTTCCACCAAGTTCCGCTTTCATCTTGTTTACGGCTGAGTCCCTCAACAAAAGCCACAGTTTCCCGAGATTCTAAATTCTTTAGACATTTTCTAGTAATATTATTTTGTAAAGTCTGCAAGCGCATCAATCTTTCTGATGCCTCCTGTGGGTCCACTTTAGGTTCCATATTCACCGCAGCAACCCCGGGACGGTCGGAGTACTTAAATGAAAAACTGGATTCATATCCCACTCGCTCCACCATTTCCAAAGTCTGTTGGAAATCTTCTTCAGTCTCCCCAGGAAAACCGACAATGAGGTCTGTAGTCAATGCAATGTCAGGCCGAGCTTCTTTGAGAGCGTCCACAATTTCAAGATAGCGCTTGGTGTTATATTTGCGACGCATGGCCTTGAGTATAGAATCCGAACCAGCTTGAAGCGGCAGATGGAGCGATGGACACAAGTTGGTCAGTTCACCAAAGGCTTTGATGACTTCTGGAGCAATATCCTTGGGGTGAGATGTTGTGAAACGAAGTCGCTCCAGTCCATCCAATGCTGCCACACGATACAACAAGTCCGCGAAGCTGACACCTACCCCTCCCTTGTCCATCCCAAAGCTGTTGACGTTCTGGCCAAGGAGAGTGACCTCACGCACTCCTGATTCAACTAACGCACGGCACTCCTCAACTACGGCATCTGGATGACGAGATTTCTGGCGACCACGAGTGTAAGGTACAATGCAATAAGAGCAAAAGTTATCGCACCCCTGCATGATGTTGACAAAAGCCTGTCGATTCTCAGAAAGAGTCACAGTGCGCTCTTCCGGATTCTCGCGCTCTTCGTAGATGGACACAAAATCAAGCAGGGCCACTCGTTCATCGCTACCCTCTGCGATACGCTCCAATGCGTTGGGGGCATTGGCAATACCATCAGAACCAAAGACCAGTTTTACAAAGGGAAAACGTTCAAAAAAACCGCGGCCCACCTGCTGAGCCACACAACCGCCGACAGCAGCGAAGACGTCTTCATCACGCCTTAAATGCGCTGCAATGCGTCCCAACTCACTGTACACCTTCTGTTCCGGTTTATCGCGCACAGAGCAAGTATTTAGAACATATACTTGTGCCTCATCCTCGTCTGCAGCTTCCCAGCCGCGACTCTCTAGAGCGCGGGTAAGCCAATCAGAATCGTGCACGTTCATTTGACACCCAAAGGTGGTGATGTGAAATTTCATATAGTCATTGTCCTACCCTGATACACGGGCAGTTGAAGGTTTTGTTTACTTAGTATCCAGCTACACCGCTGAACTAAGCATCGGATAGCCAGCTGTCCAGAAAGTGCAAGGCTTTTCCCAATGTTTCTTCTTGTGAAAGCCGTGTGCTATCGATAACCAGTTCCGCATCAGAATTTTCCTCAAATGGAACATCAACCCCGATGACTTCTCCTAGGCCAGGCCACACCTGACCAGTTTTTTTTCGTTCCAATGCCTTATGATACAATCCAGCCAGAACTTCCCCATTTGGCCGAAGCGATTCACGACGTACAGCCTCCTCCAAATCGCAATAAATATAGATTTCCGCAAACCTTGAAATCTGACATCTCGCCCTATCTCGCATAGCCTTTCTATAAGCTGAACCGTCAATGATAACGCATTCGCCCTGCTTCACCAATGAGGCTGCCTCATCAGCAAGCAGGGCATAGGCTTCCTCTCTCTCGCGAGCAGAATATGTTGGTTCAGGGAAGTACGTTTTGCGCCGCCTATCCATAGCAAGGATTGTCACCGTAATTCCTTTGGCTTTAAGATGGTCAGCTATCCCACGAACGAGCGATGACTTGCCACTTCCCGGCAAGCCAACGACCCAAATGGCCCATGCATTCTTGCCAAAGACCATTGGTTACTCCATGTAACGGTTAATGTTCTGCCAGTCGAAAACATCGTCTTCAAGAACATTGACAATGAAATTGAATAGCCGCTTCCGCACTGACTCAGGATGATCGGGGTACCATTCTGGCGAAGCGATGACGAGTCCTCTGAAAACAAAGAACGGGCCAATGACTTCAAGCACCTCTGTATCCCCAGTGCATTCGAGATATTCTTCGAAATAAACTTTATAAAGAGTCTCAAATGGACCAGCCAGCCGATCTTGTTGATAAAGACTCCACAGCAAGTAATTGACCGCCATACTGGCCAGATCGCCACCAGGCTCTCCCCACTCGCCTCGACTCCGGTCCAAAACTGAGAAATCGCCATCTTCGGTCACCAGTACGTTCCACGGATGAAAATCACCATGAACCGCACTCAATCGGTGAGAATACTCCTTGAGCTTCCATCGCCAATCAATAAGCCTTTTTTCCACCGCGACAAAACGCTGATCAGAAAAAAAAGAGAATGGATGAGGATAAGCCTCATCAATAAGCCCTAATATGCACTCACTGGAACCAATCAAATTTCGAATACGCCTAAAATAAAGATGAGGGTCATCATTCTTGGCGCTGTGAACATTTGCAAGCCAACGGGCAAAGTTGCGCGAAGTGTCTATATCAATGTCCAGAAGACCTTTCTTCCGGATACGCTCTAAATTGAGAAAATAGTCGTGTCCTTCAAGCTTTTCATTAACGATAAAAAATTCCTTGGCAGTCTGAACCGGAATTAATTGGTCATCACCGTCCACGTACCCCAGTCCTAGTGGGCGCACATGGCATTCCATACGGGCTGAAGTCTCATACTGAAACATGAGAACAGCTGCACGATCCCAGTAAAACTGATGACCGTATTTATCCCCTTTCATAATAGAGATGACAGCTTCTCGCTCTTTGCCCCCTACTTCAAAATTAATGAGCAGAGGTTTTCCGTAGCCGAAGCCCTTCATCCCCTGCTCATCAAGATTGCCAATATCCCCCACTCCCAAGAGTTGTGCGTCATGTCCGAAAGCACGCTTAAGATATGCCTTTATGGATTCGATCCTCAATTCGATCATGACGCGCCTCCTTGGCGAGTATGGTAATCGTACTACATAGAGCCGAAAGTCGCCTCGTAACGGTTTGTGAACTCTTCAATGGTGAAAGAGTGCTCCTGCGTCCCCTTACACTCAACTGCGTACGCTGCACACACGGACCCCAGTTTGGCGGCTTCAGCAACGGTCTTGCCCATCGAAAGCCCCTTCAGTAAACCCGAACGATAGGCATCGCCAGCCCCGGTGGGGTCAGCAACTTCGGAAACCGGACAGGGGGCAACCATGGTCTCTTCGCCTTTACTGTTCACAATGGATCCTTCTTCCCCCAAAGTAGTAATCAGGTAAGAAACTCGATCTACAATGTCGTCCTTAGAAAGCCCTGTAGATTTCATGACCATTTCCAGTTCATAGTCATTTGTAATTAGAATTTCAGCACCTTCAAATGCTTCGGCAAGTTGCTCACCAGAAAATGCAGGGATCTGCTGACCCGGATCAAATATAAATGGAATGCTATTTTCGCGATAATACTTAGGGTGGTCCATCATATCGTTCAGGTTGCCGGGAGAGATGATACCCAATCCCTCTGCCTTATCCACCTTCTCCATATCATACTGACTGGGATACTTCATCGCACCAGGATTGAAACCGGTAATCTGGTTATCCGACTGATCAGTAGTGATGTAGGCCCCAGCTGTGAATTCCTGTTCAACGGTACGGATTCCTTCGACGGTGATACCGTGTTTCTGCAGCCAAGTATCATACGATGCGAAATCTTTACCGACCTGACTAAGCAAAATAGGCTTTTCGCCCAGCAAGGCCAAATTATAAGCAATGTTACCACCCGTACCGCCAAAGCGTTCGGACATGCCATCCACTAAGAAGCAAACATTCAAAATATGAATTTTATCCGGAAGGATATGGTTGGAAAATTTGTCGGGAAAGGTCATGATGCGATCAAAGGCAAGAGACCCAGAAATATAGATTTGCATTCTTCCTCCTGAAGATTCCGTTTTATTGGCCGTGAGAGTAAAGGGTTGCGCCTTTAGAGTCAACGGAACCTGCTACAGCTACTTTGTCTCCTGCACGATCCAAGCAAGAAAATCTGGATTCCCGCCCTGTATGGGCAAAGCGGCTATGCAAGGGACGTCATAGCTGTGAATTGCCTTTACTGCTTCAGTCAACTCGCCGACTAGGCTCGACTTGGTCTTGGCAATAAGTACGACCTCGTTAGCCGTCTCCACTTTGCCCTCCCACCAATACATAGTTTTCATACCATAAATAATATTGATACATGCAGCCAAGCGACGTTCAACCAAGACGGTTCCGATGCATTCAGCTTCCTTTTCAGTTTCACACGTCATATACACGAACATTTTCGTCATGATATCTCTCCTTGATAATCAATATGGAAATGATACATGCTTCCATGACCAACGCAACGACTATCCAGAATATTTGTGACTTGAGACTCTATCTGAGTGGTGCTAACCAAAGCCCGCACACTTTGGAGAGAATATGAAAAAGAAAGAACGCGCTATCGAAATCTACGATCGTTTGGCAAAACGATATCCCTTCCCGGAACCGGCCTTAACCTGGTCCACACCTTGGGAACTTTTGGTGGCAACCGCCCTGTCCGCGCAATGTACGGATGAAAGGGTCAATATGGTAACCCCGGTCTTTTTCGAGCGCTGGCCCTCTATTAAAGACGCGGCTGATGCCGACGTCACCCAAATTGAAGAAGTGGTTCGTTCCACCGGATTCTTCCGCAACAAGGCTAAAAATATTAAGGCAGCTGCAAACCGCATCATGGAAGTGTATGATGGTGAAGTGCCAAAATCCATGGCCGAATTGATTACTTTGGGCGGCGTAGCCCGTAAAACGGCAAGCATCGTTCTGGCCAACGCCTTCAACATAAATGAAGGCATTGCCGTAGACACTCATGTGAAACGCCTCGCTTTCCGTATGGGATTGACTTCCAAAACTGATCCCAATCAGGTGGAAAAGGACCTCATCCCCCTGTATCCCCAAGAGGCATGGGGAGACATCAATCATTATCTCGTTTTCTTTGGTCGGGAGGTCTGCCCTGCCCGCAAGCCAAAATGTGACGAGTGCGAATTAAACGACATCTGCCCGAAAAAGGGAGTTAAATAAATGAGTACCCCCGGTGAATTCAAAGTCCACTGTACTGACGGCCACGCGCGCCGTGCCACCCTTAGCACTGCCCATGGCGATATCCAGACCCCAATTTTCATGCCTGTAGGCACACAGGGAACAGTCAAGAGTCTGACGCCCTTGGACCTTGAGGAAATGGACGCACAGATCATCCTAGGCAACACCTACCACCTCTATCTACGTCCTGGAGACGATCTGGTTGCACGACGTGGCGGTCTACACAATTTTTCCAATTGGAAACGCCCTATTCTCACAGATTCCGGTGGCTTTCAGGTATTCAGCCTCAAGGAAATTCGTAAGCTCACCGAAGAAGGCGTTGAGTTCCGCTCTTACATTGACGGCTCCAAACATTTCTTTTCACCAGAAAAGGCTATCGACATCCAGAAGAACCTCGGTTCCGACATTATGATGGTGCTGGATGAATGCGTTGGTTACGGCGCAGACAAAGACTACACTAACAAATCGCTGGAGATGACTACCCGCTGGGCCAAACGTTGCCGTGAACACTACCCAAAGGGCAGCGGCGGCCAAATCATGTTTGGAATTGTCCAGGGAGGTTTCTACAAGGACCTGCGCGAGAAGAGCCTTGAGCAACTTCGCGAAATTGATTTCGAAGGCTTTGCCATTGGCGGTCTATCCGTTGGGGAATCTTCTGAGGAGATGTATGAAATTCTGCACCACATAACGCCCAAAATGCCGGAAGAAAAGCCTCGCTATCTCATGGGGGTTGGAACCCCACTCGATCTACTAGAAGGAGTTTCCGCCGGCGTAGACATGTTTGACTGCGTACTCCCCTCCCGCAACGCACGCAACGGCACTCTTTTTACCTCGCAGGGTAAGATCAATATAAAACGCGCCGAATACGCGGAGGACGACTCTCCACTTGATGCCAACTGCAACTGTTACACTTGCCGCAACTTCACCAAAGCGTACCTGCGACACTTATATCAAGCCAAAGAGTTGCTCTCGTACAGGCTGAACACCTATCACAACCTGTACTTCTATCTAGACCTTATGAAACAGGTTCGGGCAGCGATTGAGAAAGGCTCCTTTGCCGAACTCAAAGCCAAATATGAAGCGGCATACGCCCCCAAATAGAGTATGGGCAAGCTCATCCGATTGATACTTCAAATGGTCGGCGCGCTGACAATACTCGGCGCGCTTGCCACATTTATTCTTCTCGCTTTCGCTGGAAGTTGGATGAAAGTTAATGATAGCCCTATCAAGGCAGACTATATTCTACCACTTGCTGGCGACCAACACCGGATGCTCAAGGCCATCGAATTCTACAAACAAGGGTATGCCCCTATCATCCTAATCAGTAATGCCTTAAAGCGACCACCGAGTCCTTTACAGCAACTGCATTGGGAAATGGGGTATCCCAATTATTCCCGCGAAGAGTATTATAGTAGGCTTATCCCTTTGCTGGGAATAAATAATATTCAATTAGAGGAATTTGGGCATGGCCATATCAGCACAATGGAAGAGGCTGAGGCACTTAAAAAGCATCTGAAAGGCAAAAACAAACGCCTGCTTATTGTAACCTCCCCCTACCACGCACGGCGGGCCAAAATGATCTTTATGGAAATACTCCCCGATTGCGATATAGTTGTAGCATCGACCGAGATTGGATCTTTCAAAAAGAAATGGTGGACGGATCAGATTTCTGCGCAAACATTAGTCATGGAATTCGCCAAGACACTCCACTATCTATTGGGTGGTGTATTTCGCTCCACCGATGAAGCCACTTAAAAAGCATCCTCCTCTGGAATGATATCAAGCACATAAGCTGGGTATTTCTCAGCACATTCCAGCAACGTCATGTTGGCTTCACTCCCCATTGTGGCTTCACCAAGTTTTTCAAACAGCTTATCAAGAAAACCGAATTTTTCAGCAAACTCTTGAAATACCCGATTATCAGCATCCATATTCACAACCCGAATAATTTCAAGAATTCGCACCTTGTCTAAGGCTCTCGCAGGAGCATAAACCTCTTGCTCTTGATTTTCGGTAAGAACCGTGTATCCAGCCTTCTGAAGCAGTATAAAAAGGTCAGAGACCAGTGAAGTTGGGGCCATGAGGCCATCTGATATTTCTTCAACTGAAGGCAACTGCTGCCCCCTATGAAATCTCTTTGTCAAAACAATCATCATTAGCACTGCTATCTTTTGACGCTCAAATGGCGTTGCTTCTCCAAAGTACCTTTGTTTTACAAACGAATTAATATTCTGCCACGAGTAGCTTACCTCTGCACCAAGCAGCACAATCACCCAACTTATGTAAATCCACATAAGTAAGACGGGAAATTGAGCAAAACTTCCATAAATGGCATTGTACTTGGCTGCACCGATTTGCCAGTGGATATATCCCCACTGAGCAAGCTGCCACAGGATGCCGCCGACCATCCCTCCAATTAACGCTGAGCTAAATTTCACACGCACATAAGGAATGAAAGCATACATCATAGAAAAGGCGAAGATGATTAGCATGTAAGGAGTCATCTTGAGAAACATTGCTTCAAGATAACCAATAGCCTCAACACTCAGGACTTGAGCCACAATTTCTTGCTGCTGAAGGCTGACGTTAAAACTGGATGCTACAAACAATATAATCGGACCAAAAACGATAACAGGGAAAAAATCCGTGACTTTACGCCAAGTGGATCGTCCTTTCTGTACATGCCAAATGGTATTGAAAGCTTTTTCAATCGTACCAATAAGGGACAGCACTGTGAAAAGTAGAGTAGCAACTCCAACCCACCCCAAAGCCTGAACGTTAGTGCGGTCGATATACTCGATGATTTTATCAGCAACTTCAGGTCGACCTGTGGTCAATCGAAGCACCCACTCTCGCATCATTTCAGAATTTTGTAATCCAAACCCTTTGGAGATAGAAAAAGCAACGGCCAGAAATGGCACTATAGAGAGAATCGTAGTAAACGTTAGGGCTGCCGCACGAATGATGCACTGATCTTTAAAAAAGCCAAAACCGATTAGATAGCTCAAGCGACATGCACCACGCCAAATCTTGATATGAAGAGGTGTGCCTGGAGCATTCCGCTTCCAGATACTCTCTGAAAAGTGTTGCTTGAAATCCAACTTGGTCTTCACGATTTTGGCTGGTGTCATAATCACTCCATTTCAGAAAGTCATAGAATTAGCACTATTGAACTTACATCATTGCTTCGTATTCAGGCAAGATATTGGCTATTGAAAAAGGTCTCGAAGAAAATTGAAAGATTTCTCAGGGAGGCTCAAAATGTTTCGGACAGTCTTATCTAAAATCTCACCTGTTGGTATATGAACCTTCGGATCACTCAGTTTACCCTGCAACTGCAGGGTAACACTTGGAACGACGACAAAGTCATTTCTTATCGTCATATCTATGATATTATCAGGCAAACTAAAATAACCTTGCCCATAGGACTGTAATACTGGTGGAGCTTCTAAACGGAACTTATCGATTTTAAAGCTCCCCTTCTTTACAGTAAACTCGCCAACCGCTTTATGAAAACTGGTTCGTCGTTCCACTTCTTTGGGAGAAGGCAGCATTGTATCATTATGCCTAGAGACTTTGGATGCAGGTTTATCATATCCAGTAAATTTGAAGGAACCATTTCTAATTCTAGCCCACGCCTTACCATCAAGATTGGCAACAATTTCATCATCAGTCCTACCAAAACTGATCAAGTCGAAATCAATATCTCCCTCTCCACGAATATATTCTCGACTAAACATATCTTTTAGAAGACTACCAGATTGAAGATCCTCAACATGCAACACAAGATGAGTGGACAAATTATTCTTCCCAACTTTACCTGTCCAATCAGCGGTTAAAGCACCACCATGAACCTTTCCTGTTGCCTTGGAAATATGAATCCTGCCATCATCAGCCTCCACAACTGCAGATAAACCACGAGCACGAATTTTCGCCAACTTAAATTCTTCAAACCATGCCTTTCCATTAAGTCGCAACATGCGCAAAAAGGTTAGTGGCAAATCTACTGGTGGAGCTTTTGGAAGAACGTTTTCTTCTCGCCTGCCTTTGATGGATAGAGAACGTGACGGAGGAAGATAACGGTCGAGATCAAAAGAACCAGCAGCCAAAGAAAATGCCAGCATAGGATTCTTGAGTCCATGCCCAACGACGTTACCATTGAATGTCATACCATCCAGTTGCCCTTCAAGATTGGTAAGACGAAATTCTGTATCATTAACAATAAAATCAGCTTGCAAACTAGCCGAGGATAATGCCTTTGGATCCTTTGTTTTTATTGCAAATTTGGAAAGTAAAAAGATCATACGTCGCACATTAGCGTTGGGAATTTCCAAGCGACCTTTGCCTGTCACCGTACCATTACTCTTGCTAAACTGAGAATTTCCACGAATAGTCGTCTCAAGGGTGCGTACAGTTATTTCGCTAGCATCGAACCGATTCTCATCGGTATCAAAACGGATCAATCCACTCCCATTAAAACGACTATTCTGTGCAGAAAATAACGGTCCAGAAATATTAGTTTTCGCCAACAGGCCACGGCTCATCAGGTAATTGCGCTCTACCGATGTACTAATTGGGCCACTCAAGGAAGCCGAAAAATTCCTTACTCGCTTTGTCCCAAGACTCTTTACACTAACGTTTGTATCAAATTCAAAATGCTCAGTCCCATTTCCATTTCGAGGCATAAATTTAGTCACAAGATCTAATGAGGTATATGGATAAGCATACATGATACCATCGTGTATGTAGTCAATCTCTCCATTCCCCAACACTAATTCAACGTCACCACTAAGATGTCTAAGTACACCGATTGAGCGTTCTGAAGGGGGACAATCCATCCGCTCAACGCTTAGAGTCAGACCAACACTCCCCTCACCTCTCACAGTCAACGTTCCCGTGTCGACATTAGGAAAACCTTCTTGAGAAGACTTTGCCCTTAACGACATGTTTGCGGCAAATGTTGGTACTTTGCCGTTCTCATTTACCCCAACTCGAAACTCAGCATTTCCAGATAAATCCCTAACCCCATGAAAGCCAGCGACCACATCAGCCTTTATCGCATCACTCTCCGTATCAACCGTTAGTCTTACATTCGTCAGCTTTTGATCCAAAACAGTAAAGCTACTCGCTAAGACATTGCCATTCCCATTAAATTGTTCCCAAAAAGACAAGTAAAAATCACCCCAAACAAATGGAGTTCCAGTTCTAAACAATGGAAGATAACGATCAAGATCAACATCAGTAGCTCTCAAAGAGAATGAACTTTTCGGATGTTGAAAGTCCTCAATTTTAAAATGACCTTGAACAGAGATGTCATCCACTATGGCTTGTAATTGATTTAGTTCTATGCCGGTGTCATTCACCTTAAAAAAACTGGTAAAAGAGCTGCTCTGCAGCCCTTTGATCTCCGAAATAGGAATGTTTGGAAAGTACCTCAATAGGATGTCTGCAGGCACAAATGATCTAACTTTGATATGCCCTTGAGCTGATAAATTATCTTCCCAATCACCACTCTTGAGACTGGCTTCTGCACGCACACCAAGAAAACGCATACGGACATCATCCAAGAATATAGAACGTTTATCTCCATCCACAACAAGACTAGCTGTTATCTCACCAGGGTTAGCCCCCTCTGGTAGAAAATCTCCCCCAACAGACGCATAAATATTTGAATCTGTTAAAAGAATATGTCCATTCTGACTGAAATCCAACACTCCTTTCAAAATGAAATCAGACTTTACGGCACCATTTTGCCAAGAGAAGTTACTTTTGGCTGAAAAAGAAATATCATTCCCTGGCGCAATCTCTCCAGTTCTCAGTTCAATACCACTGAACGAATATGCATCACTATCATTTTCATCACGAAAAACAATTGAAGCACTAAGTACTTCGAAACCATCCAAAGAGATAATTCTAGCAGATTCACTCTTGTCACTATATTTCGAATAAGTAGCGATTTGATTATCAATTAGCTTCTGCCAATTTAATATTCCATCTCTGCCAAGAACAAGGTTAACTACCATGCCCTCAACAACAATCGTTCGTAACTCCAAACGTTCAGATAAAAGGGGCATCAAACGCGCGCTAACTTGAAGATTATTGAACTTCGCCAAAGGCAAAGAATCACCATCGCCACCTACAACTAAATCAATTATCTCAAGTGATATTGTTGGATACAGAGCAATATTAAACTCTCCTTCCAAGGTTACCTTTTCACCTGTCACCTGTTCCAGCATGCCGACGAATCGCTCTCGGAATTCGTCAGTATCAACATAATATGATGCCCAAAAGAGAAATATCGCCAGTACAACAATAACAATGGCACAGAACTCCAAAAATAAGACCAGAGAGCGTCTGACCATATCTACCTGCAACTTTCTCCGTCCTTCTGGGTGATATAAAATGCCGAACTATTCAAATCTAACCCAGAATCCTTCGCAACTCGTCTACACTTTACTTTAAATGCACAAAATATCTCAGGCCAGTTACCCTCAAGAGCCTCAAAGTTGCCTTGGCCTTTGCTGATAATTAAATCAGCATCTTTCATCCGATCTATGAACTCTGGCAAGCATCTGTTCAATACTGTGCCAGGAGTATCAACACCGCTTTCCACAACTCGGCATAATTTAGTCATGCCAACCATTTCAGCATCAGTATAAGTACAATCATTAATTACAGGCTTTGAACGCACAGCATAGGTGACGTCGCACTTTTTTTTCTGCAACTCTTCAACAAGCAACATATCAAGAACAATTTCCCCTGTATTATCACCCAGGATAAGAATATTCGCGCCAGGGAGAAGTTTGGCTTTAAACTCAGATAAGACATCATCAGGGAGTGATTCCGAAACATTCGCCAATTCAGCCTCCCAATCTACATCCAGATCAATGCCACGATCAATATAGTTACCGATTATTGCCAGTTCCAAACTCAAGGCAATGGGGTCGCCTTTTGGCTTAGCCCGCTCTGCCTCAACCAACTGCTTTAAACTGGGCAAGAGTTCCATAACACGAACATTGGCCGCCTGCTTATCATCATAGTAGAGATCACCACACTCCGTTTGCTCGCGAATCATTTCTGTTAAGTGTCGAGCAATAGCAGGTGGAGGAGAACTAAGGTCTAGTTCACCCAGCATACGCCCCCAAGTCACTAATATTTCGTAATGCTTAGCTTCATCGTCAGGACAGGCAAGCCGAGCTTCCCTGAGTGCCATCTTCATAAAACATGGCATGCATTCTAATGAGGTGTTCATTCTTGATCCTGTTGAAATACCATCGAATGGTTCGGAATAAAGTTCCAAATAGTTCAACAAGTAATCGCATAACACCCAGTCCATTGCAAGACAGGATGAGATGAGAAAGAATGTTCAAAAAGATGAGGACTAGGAGAAGAATTTTTCGGAAGAAAGACCAACCACAGCGATGCCGTGCTTATTCGCTAAGGAGATCGCTTGTTCACGATCAAAAAAGAGAGATTTTTCGGCTTCTACACCGAGACAAGTGGCGCCACCGTCGGCCATAGCTTTAATAGTGTCTAAACCGAGACTTGGAAGATCAACTTCTTCCTGTTGGCCAGGTTTGAAGACCTTAATGACTACACATCCCTCACCACCAAGTTTACACCCTCTCTGAATGGTAGCATCGGTACCTTCGAGAGCTTCAACAGCAGAAACGATACCTTCCCGTACGACTAAACACTGTCCGATATCCATTTCACCGAGGTTTTTAGCAATCTTCCATGCGAAAGCAAGATCCTCCCACTCTCGGTCGTCGGGCTCACGCTGAGTAAGAGTTCCTTCAGGAGTTAACAGATCTGGAAGGAATTCGTGCGCAGGGACTACTGGCATACCTTCCCGTTCAAATTCAGCAGCCAAGCTGCCGAGGATGGCTGAATCGCCTTTGTTTTTCTGCTTAAAAATAAGCTTAATGGCACGCATATCCAAATGACGAACATCCATAACTTTCGGCTTATTAATAGTCCCAGCCATGAGAATCTTATCCACATTATTGGATTTGAAAAAGGAAATGAGCTTGCCTAATTTGCCCAGCTTAAGTTCTTGCCAAACATCAGCGTACTCAATTACATCCATATTAGTATGCCCAGTGAAACCGGCCACCACCAACCTGCTCCCCATGGCTTTAACGCCTTGAGCAACAAGAATAGGAAACTGTCGGCCTCCTGCAATCAGGCCAATGGTGGTCGGACTCTTATCCATAGAATGATTTAGTCTGAATTACCGCTACGCTGCTTGTGATCAGGAGTCACACCATTCTTGCTCTCACGAACAAACTGGACCAAACGCTCCACTTCAGGAATTCCCTGAATTTCCTCTTCTACCCTCTTAAGACTTTCGTCCTTCTTAAGGCCGGATCGGAAAATAATCTTGTACGCTTTTTTTAGACCTTTACAAGCCGTAGAATCAAAACCATTTCGACGAAGGCCTATCAAATTCGGCCCAAAAAGCATACCCCGAACTCCATGAGCAAGCATAAATGGTGGAACATCAAGCTTGTACCCACTATGACCACCAAGAAAAGCATAATCGCCAATTCTGATAAATTGTTGCACTGCGGACATGCCACTAATAATGACGTTACGCCCAACTTCGACATGACCTGCTAATTGAACAGAATTTGCAAGAATGACGTTGTCACTAATATTGCAATCATGGGCTACGTGCGAATAAGCCATAAGCATACAACCAGAGCCTAGGACGGTCTGTCCTTCGCCTTGGACGGTCCCACGGTGGATAGTGACACATTCTCGAAGAATATTATTGTCACCTATGCGTGTATAAGTCTTCTCACCTTTGTACGCAGTGTGCTGAGGCTCACCACCAATTACAGCTTGTGGATGAATATGATTGTTGGCCCCCAACTCAGTGTAATCTTTGATCACAACATGAGACTCAAGAAAAGTACCATCTCCGACTCTGGCATCCTTGCCAACAACAACGTACGGACCGATTCGAACATCCACCCCAATCTCTGCGGAGGGATCAATAATGGCAGTAGAATGTATATCGGTAGCCATTACATATCCCCTTTATCAGCTATGGCAGCAGAAAACTCACCTTGGGCTGTAACTTGCCCATCTACTTCTGCTATACCCCGCATGCGCCAGATATTCATTTTATGCTTCTCATAAAAGACTTTAAGAACCAGCTTATCTCCTGGAACAACCGGACGTCGAAACTTTACTTTGTTCAAGCCTGTAAACAAAAAGACCTTGTCTTCAAGAGGCTCGTCGAAAGAGTTAATTACAAAAACTCCACCGGCTTGAGCCAAAGCCTCAAGTTGTAAAACTCCTGGCATAACCGGTAATCCGGGAAAGTGCCCCTGAAAAAAAGGCTCATTCATAGTCACGTTTTTATATGCCGTTAGGCTTTCACCTGGAACGATGTCTGTCACCCGGTCAACCAGCAAAAATGGGTATCGATGAGGCAACATATTCATGATCATTTTAATATCGAGGTAGGACTCGTTATTCATTGTCTCCACCATTTGCTGCGGCTTTTTTTACCACTTCAAGTTCTTTTTCAAGCTTTTTTACTCGTTTGAATAAATCTGGCAACTTAGGCATGCATACACCAGCCGCTTTGAGAAAGGTGCCAGCTGGCATTGCCGGACTCCCGGCTAATTTGCTGCCTGCTGGTGTTTTTCCAGAAATGCCACTCTGAGCGCCAATCATGGCGCCATCACCAATTACAGCGTTATCTGCTACGCCGACCTGACCTGCGAGCACAACTCCATTCCCAACTTTGGTACTGCCGCCTATACCAACCTGACCAATAACCAAGCAATGCTGGCCTATCTCAACATTATGGCCAATTTGCACAAGGTTATCAATTTTTGATCCCATTCCAATTCGCGTGGTATCGAGGGCCGCCCGATCAATGGCAGTGTTTGAACCAATCTCTACGTTATTCTCAACGACAACATTGCCAATCTGAGGAATCTTCATGTGGCCTCCTGGAGTCTGGGCATAACCATACCCATCACCACCTAAAACAGCCCCAGGCTGAAGAATAACATTATCCCCTACAACTAGCCCCCCCATAACCACAGAGTTGGGGTAGAGTAAACAATTGGATCCAACAACGGTCTTTTCGCCAATATAGCAACCAGCAAAAATCGTTGTACCAGCGCCAATCTTTGCCCCTTCACCAACAAAGGCAAACGGATAAATCGTTACGTCTTCAGCGAGCTCAGCATCTGCATGTACGAATGCGAGGTCACTAACACCGTGAAGACATCCTTGTGGTTCTGCAAAAAAATCTACGATCTTTGCTAAATCCATATAGACATTAGAACTAACAAGTGCAGTGTTGACCTTGTCGGCATACGGGCCGGAAGTGAGAACACATCCGGCCCGAGTCGTCTCTAATT
Source organism: Pseudodesulfovibrio sp. zrk46 (assembly GCF_012516435.1). Lineage (NCBI taxonomy): Bacteria > Pseudomonadati > Thermodesulfobacteriota > Desulfovibrionia > Desulfovibrionales > Desulfovibrionaceae > Pseudodesulfovibrio > Pseudodesulfovibrio sp. zrk46. Next base: position 3,275,736 of record NZ_CP051216.1, on the reverse strand, counting down.
GAGCTACGTATTTTGGGTTAACCAGGAAAGAGATTTCTTGTGGCCCGGCCTTATCAAGAGTGTTCACCCCGACAATTTCGAAATCCTCTCCCCTGTATTCCAACCCAAGCTTGTCGGCCAAAGCCGATAACTTGATTTGCATATGCTCTACTTGCCTGCTTTCTTGAGCTTATTCAGTTCGTCAACAACATTATTCGTAATATCAACAGCATCAGAAACAAACAATGTGACACCACGCATTTCAAGGATCATAGAATAACCATTAGCTTTACCATATTCATTGATGACCTTAATAATCTTTTCAAGAATAGGCTGTTGAAGCTTTTGAGTTTCAGCCTGAAGTTTCTGACGAAATGCTACTGCGCTATCCTGGTGATCACGAACTTTACGACGATACTCACGCTGCTTATCCTGCTTAGCTTCGAGCTTAAGAGCAAGGTCTTGGTTCTTCAACTCAGATTCCAATTTTTGAATTGCTGCAGCTTCCTTCTCAAGTTCCTTTTGCAAGGGCTCAAATTTTGCCTTCATCCTTGCTTCCATGGCTTTACCATAGTCACAATTAACCAAGACACCCTGCATACTCACAGCACCAATCTTAGATTCGGCAAAAGCTACAGTCTGCATGCAAAGCAGCAATACAACAGCTAAAAACAATACTTTTTTCATCTTATATCTCCTTAACATATTATACTTTTATACTAGAATTGTTGCCCCATCAGCAGTTCGAACTTATGACGTCCACTAGTTCCAACTTTATCCAGACCGTAACCGTACATAAAACCGATTGGTCCCATTGGCGAATACCAGTTCAACCCAGCACCAACACTCTTGTACAAACCGATCAAAGCAGGCTTATTTCCTTCTCGAACCTGCGAAGAAAACATCATTTCCTTTTCATTCCAAGCATTACCTGCATCAAAAAATGCCAAGGTGGAGATACCGTACTCTTTACTAAGCATACGTTTAAACTCTAAGTTTAAATAGAATGCCTTATTTCCACCCTCGGTTTTACCTTCACCATCCAAGGGAGATATTGCCTCATTCGAATAACCTCGTACTGAGCTGAGCCCCCCTAACTCAAAACGCTCATCAGCCGGGATATCGCTTCCTCCAAAGTTTTTATGCACAAAGCCAGCCCAAAACTTTGAATGGAAAACAACTTCTTCAAAGGCAGGAGTCCACCAATTATATTCACCCGTGTACTTTACGAAATCGTCAGTACCTCCGATTGGTCCACCAGCAAAGTTGATACTGAAAACTGTACGTGTGCCTGTACGTGCATTTTGATATGAATCACGCGTATCCCGAGCAATTGTACCTATAAGCTTACTCAAGAAATGAGCACCAGAATCATCTTTGATCGTTGTTGATGCGTCGTCATCGATGTCATCCAAAACATAATATTCTGCGTTATACCCCCACGACACAGCTGAGTACTCACCAATAGGATACGAAAAGTCAAACACCCCACCAGTGCTCTTTTTATCGTAAGTAGAAAACTCTTCACTACGATTATATATTTCAGCACCAAAACCAACATCAGTATCATTCACTCTTGGATTCTTAAACTGAAGAGCAAATGCTGTTTTCTTTCCGCTAAAAGCACCATTTAAGCTAAGTCCATACCCCTTACCAAATAAGTTACTTTCTGCAATATTAGCTGCAAAATACACGCTATCGTAAGTCGAATAACCGATACCGCCACTGATTTGGCCTGTAGGTTTATCTTTCACCTTAACTACCAAATCCATCTCTTCCGGGTTACCTGTTGGCACTGGAGAGACGTCAACCTTCTCAAAGTAACCCAGATTATTAAGGCGTTGAGTGGAGCGAGTAAGTTTCTTTCCATTAAACATATCACCGTCAGCAAGTCGCATTTCACGCATAATAACATTATCACGTGTAACAGTGTTACCTTCGACAAGTACTCGACGAATATGTACCCGTTGGTGCTTCGTTATGTCATAGACAACATCTACTATTTTCTCTTCCGGTTTATCTTTAATATTAACCTTAACATCGGCGTAAGCATAACCATAGTTATTATAGTGTGTTGTTAGCTTGTCTACGTCCTTCTTAAGCAAGGATCTATCAAAGTAATCGTTATCCGCATTAAGCTGATCGATGCTGATAACTTCAAGTAGCTTTTCATTCTCTTCGATCAGATCACCTTTGAAGAGAACGTTGCCCATTTTGTAACGTTCGCCTTCCCAAACTTGATAAACGACATCAATGCCTTCGTCTTTGATATCCACTTGAGGACGACCAACCTTGACATCAATGAAGCCTTTGCTCTGATAAAAGGCTTGTATAGCAGCAGCATCACGATCAAGAAGCTCTTCTTTAAGTACACCAGAATTAGATATCCAAGAGAACATGCCGCGCTCTTTAAGTGCCAAGACGTCCTTAATATCATCAGGGTCCATCTGTTTAGCACCATCAATTACCACATTCTGAATATAAAGTTTTGGCCCCTCATCAATCACGAAGGTTAAACGAGCTACACCTGCTCCAGCATCCTCTACTTCATGGGTAACTTTAGCCTTGTAGTATCCATCTCGACGGTACATTTCGCGAATAAGGCGAATGTCATCCGCCAATACTTTTGGGTTTACCACACCACCTTTTTTAGTAGAAATAGCTTCGATAATGTCTTCAGAGTCAATAGCATCAGAACCGCGCACACCTAATGCCTGAATGCGAGGCTTTTCTTTAACGGCAAAAATAACCTTTTTACCATCTGGTATGGTGTCAACCTTGACTTCTACGTCATCAAAATAGCCAAGATCATAAATATTTTTTAATGCCGTATTAACTGACTTAGCAGTTAGCATGTCACCCTTTTGAAGCGTTAGACGCATAAGGACGACATCCTTGTCCAAGACCTTTGTGCCTTCAACATCTACCTCTGCGATTATATCAAGACGAAGCAAATCCATCTTCATCCTATCTACAAGGTCATCTACAGCGGGCAAAAGGTTAATCAACCCCTCTTTAGTGACAGATATTTTCTTACCAGGTGCATTTCCGTAAGAATCGACCAAACGAGCATCTAAAGTTAGGTCATCACCAATCTGATTTAAGGAGCCATATACAGAGAAACTTGCTCCAGACAAAAGTCCCAGTTCTCGTGCATTTTTAGTTGAAATAGAGGATATCCCTTTTTCGTCGATCAATCTTCCGATCGCTTCTATATCGACGACTTCAAATCCAGCCTCCTTAAGACGATCAGACAACAGTTCAGGAAGACTCTCTTTGAGATAAGAAAGATCATCCCCAGCATTAACGGTAAACGGTAACACCGCAACCTTCACATCCTGGGTGACCTTATCTGCAGCTTGAACAGTAGCGCTGAGAAAAATAATCAATGAGACCAGAGAGATAGTCACAAAGCTGCGGAATTTACTAATGAGCATACAGTTCTCCTGAACGCAATTCAACGCGTCGATGCATCATTCCAGCCAAATCTGGATTATGCGTCACGACTACGAATGTCATACCCAATTCATTATTAAGAGAAACGAGAAGATCACCGATCATTGAACCAGTTTCCTCATCTAAATTTCCCGTCGGCTCATCGGCCAAAAGAACTTTTGGCCTCAGCAAAATAGCTCTGGCAATTGCGGCTCTTTGCCGCTCCCCACCGGACAAAGTCGTCACTTTATGCTCGAGTCTATGTGCAAGTCCGACCATATCAAGAGCCTCCTTTGCCAATTTGACACCTTCAGTACGCCCTATTCCGGCAATAAGAGCAGGCATTGCCACATTCTCAAGAGTTGAGAACTCAGGCAATAGATGATGAAATTGAAAGACAAAGCCAATTTCTTGATTTCTAAGTTCAGCTCGTTGCTTATTACCTAAGGAGTTCAAATTGACACCATTCAACAAAATGTCACCGGCTGACGCCGTATCTAGCGTGCCAAGCAAATGCAAAAGGGTCGTTTTGCCAGAACCTGACGCCCCAAGTACTGCAAGTGACTCCCCCTGCTCTATAGTCAGATCTACATTTCTCAGAACTTTGACAACCTCAGAGGGACCATCAAACTCCTTATCCACTGCAACCAATTGATATATCGGTTCTTTATTCATAACGCAAGGCATCGCTTGGACTTAAAGACGCAGCCCTTCGAGCAGGATAAATGGTTGCCAAAAAACATAACAAAAAGGCTGCAATACCAATGGTAACTAAATCAACAGCCTCTAGCCTAACTGGTAGATAGTCTACAGGATACACATTGCTAGGCAATTTAATAAACTGATACTTTTTCAATAAAAGACTAAGCGGAACACCTATTAAAAAGCCAAGAGAGGTACCAACTAAACCAATAAAAGTCCCTTGCAGCATAAAAATACGGCGAATACTAGCGGTGTCTGCACCAATAGACATAAGTACGGCAATGTCCTTGGTTTTCTGTATTACCAGCATAACAAGTGTTGTGACAATGGAGAAAGAGCCAACAAGAACAATCATCGCCAAGATGATGAACATCGCGGTCTTTTCTAGTTCCAATGCGGCGAAAAGATTAGCGTTCATCTCCTGCCAATGACGTACATATACAGTAAAAGAACCGATCTTCGTTTTCAACACTTTGGTTATTTTTTCAACATTATAGACATCATCAACCCTAATCTCCAATCCAGAAACGACATCTCCCTTAAATCCCAATAACTTTCTTGCTGCGGGAATAGTTACATAACCAAGAGAAGAATCGTACTCAAACATACCGGTACGAAAAACACCTGCGACTATAAACCGCTTTACTCTTGGAGTAAAACCAGCAGTCCCAGAACGTCCCGATGGTGACAACAGATTGACTTCGGAGCCTTGAGTCAGTCCTAGTCTCTTAGCCAACTCTGATCCAATTATTATCCCTGGAACCTGACTTCCCGCTTCAAGGTTAGCCACATCGCCGCTGATCATATCTTTGGACAGACTTAATACGGAATCTGAGGTATTAGGATCAATGCCACGAAGAACGACACCTTTAACGCCGGATCTGGTAGATAGCATAACCTCAGAATAGACAAAGGGCGTCACGCCTGTGACGCCCGGAACTCTAGCTGCTTCATCGGCCAGTTCTCTATATTCCTTAATTCCACCACGAAGAGAGGTGACCAAAATATGAGAATTGACACCAAGAATTTTCTCACGGAGATCATAAGAAAATCCATTCATCACCCCAATAACGACGATAAGTGCACCAACTCCAATCGCCACACCACAAATAGCAAAAAGCGAAATGATAGATATGAACGACTGCTTCCGCAGAGCGAACAAGTATCTCAGTGCTACGAACGATTCGAATCGCATGAATGGATTCTTAATGGGGGCCCGAAAGCCTACCCAACCTCCGGTCTAAGCAACGGGAAAAGAATTACTTCACGAATGGAGGCACTATCAGTCAACAGCATGACCAATCGATCAATACCGACTCCCTGCCCGGCAGCCGGAGGCATGCCGTACTCGAGAGCACGAACGTAGTCATCATCCATGAAATGAGCTTCTTCGTCGCCAGCCTCTTTTTCCTTCACCTGCTCTTCAAAACGACCACGCTGATCAACAGGATCGTTAAGTTCAGAGAAGGCATTCGCTAATTCTCGTCCCGTCATGAACAGTTCAAAACGGTCCGTGATATCTGGATTTTCTTCATTCCTACGGGAAAGAGGAGAAATATCAGTTGGGTAATGATAAATAAAATGCGGTTGAATAAGTTTAGGCTCGACAAGCAAATCGAAAAGCTTGGCCTGGAGCTTGCCCAGCACCTCCCCTTCGACGACTTTCTCTCCCTTCTCCTTCACTAGCGTCTTGCATTTTTCATAGTCCGAATAAACGTCCTCAGGAACACCGCCAATCTTCTCAAGAGATTCATGGAATGCCATACGAGTCCATGCACCAATGGACAAATCGATTTGCTCACCTTGATATGGAACCACAGAAGAACCTGTCACTTTCTCGGCAATGCGGGAAAACATCTCTTCTGTTAAATCCATAAGATCTTCAAAGTTGGCATAAGCCCAGTAAAACTCGAGCATTGTAAACTCGGGATTGTGCTGAGTCGATATACCTTCATTGCGGAAGTTGCGATTGATTTCGTACACGCGCTCGAAGCCACCTACAAGCAGGCGCTTAAGGTAGAGTTCTGGTGCAATGCGCATATATAATTTCATATCAAGCGCATTATGATGTGTCTCAAAAGGCTTAGCAGTAGCACCACCTGGGATGGCTTGCATCATGGGAGTTTCAACTTCCATGAACCCCTTCTCATCAAGGAAGTTACGAAGCTCACGCACAATAGCTGTACGCATTTTGAAAATTTCCTTGGTGCGTGGGGTAACTATCAGATCAACATAACGCTGGCGGTAGCGGGTCTCAACATCTTTAAGTCCATGATACTTCTCGGGCAAAGGACGCATTGACTTAGTAATCAATTTAAAAGACTTGGTCTTTACAGTGAGTTCACCAGTCTTGGTACGGAACAGCGTTCCAACGAGCCCTACGATATCGCCAATATCGGTTTTTTTGAACTTTTGGTATTTCTCAGTGCCAAGATCATCTCTGGCTGCATAAACCTGAATCTTTGCACTCTGATCTTGAAGATGGAAAAAAGTGACCTTGCCAAATGAACGGTATGAAACCACTCGACCGGCTATAGCGTATTCGGCGTCCAACGTTTCAAGAACTTCAGCATCAGATTCTTCGTGCTGTTCCCAAATTTCACAAATCTGGTTCTCTCGTTTAAAGTCGTTGGGGTAGAGGTGAATATTTTCGTCCAAAAGACCACACGCTTTTTCTACACGGGTCTTAATGACGGCGTTCAACTCGTCCTTGGCTTGCAAGGCTTCGAGCATGGGCATGAACCGAGTCGCGTGTTCGGACTTGGTTGCGAGCTTGATTTTCTTGTTCTTTTTTTTATTTTGCGACAATTTTTTTATCCCTGGCTCTTGCGAAGTCTAGAAAAATACAAGAGACGTTGAATGCGTAAGCTATATATGGACTCCCGTCAAGAAAATGGACTCCCTTTAATATGATTTTGCACACTCCCCATTATTCGATATTTTAATCGTTTTTTCACTTGACCACTGCAAGACTTTTCCATAAATAGTCTCTCGCTTCGACACCAAATGTTCCCCAGTAGCTCAATCGGCAGAGCGGGTGACTGTTAATCACTAGGTTCGCGGTTCAAGTCCGTGCTGGGGAGCCACAGATATTCAAAGGCCCTTGTTTTTTCAAGGGCCTTTTACTTTTGTAATACTCTTCATATATATCATTTAAATATATAGCAATTTAATCAAAAAAACTCTTGACTCTTCTTGAACTATTACATAGTAATTCTCTCGTCTTAACGACACACACTCCCCAGTGGCTCAATCGGCAGAGCGGGTGACTGTTAATCACTAGGTTCGCGGTTCAAGTCCGTGCTGGGGAGCCATACAAATTAAAGGCTCTTGTGAATTCACAAGAGCCTTTTTTCTTTAATCATTAATTAGTAAATTTATTGTTTTTTGAATTCCTATAGGACTCCATTTTTTTTCAAAAAAAAGCTTGCCTTGAACTTTTGTTTTGGATAGAAACATCTCTTCGCAAGACAGCACAGCTGTTGAAGCGAGATACTCCCCAGTGGCTCAATCGGCAGAGCGGGTGACTGTTAATCACTAGGTTCGCGGTTCAAGTCCGTGCTGGGGAGCCATCGACAAAACGTCCCCCTAATCAATTTGATTAGGGGGACTTTTTTTATCTTTTGTTCTTTACCGTAACCAATTGGAACCGCTCTCTCAAAATTGAGGTATTCACATAAAAGGAGCTTGAAGCCCATTAGTGATTCGGTTACAAGCTTCTTCTTATGGACACTTTGACTATCGCATCTATCATCGTCGGCGCAGGCGCAATTTTGGTCTTTGCCATTTTTGCTCGTACTCCTAAAACCAGTTCGACTAATCGTCCAAGCATTAACATTGACTTCGACACAGCAAAAGAACGAGAAGATAAAAATCGCTACTTCAGTTAGACCCACTCAACGATACTACCACCTAAAAGCCGCGCATCGCGCGGCTTTTTTTTTGAATTATTGAATTTTAATTCTTGCTGACGTATTTTGTTACAAACTCAACAATAACACTACGTCACCATGAAACAAATTATATACACTTATCTGACACTCATCCTCATGTTGATATCAGGATGCTCCGAAGCGAAAAACAACCTTTTTCAAGGTTACGTGGAAGGCGAATATGTTCATATTGCTGCCCCACTTGGCGGCTATTTAACAACCCTATCAGTTCACAGGGGGCAACAGGTTGTACTTAACGAACCTTTATTCGTCCTTGAACGAGACTTTGAACGTGCTGCAATGGATGAAGCCACCCATGCCCTACAAAGTGCACTAGACAATCTTGCAAACCTTGAAAAAGGGCAGCGCCCGTCAGAAATAGCCTCCATTGAAGCCAAACTAAAACAAGCAAAAGCCTCATCCAGTTTAGCCCGAATTGAATACAACCGACGGGTCAAACTTATAAAAGAGCAAACTATTTCACAGGAAGAATTGGACCAAGCTAAAAGTGATTACGATCAAAAAAAATACAATGTCCGCAACTTATCTGCACAATTAACCACAGCTCGACTAGGTGCCCGTAGCGATGAAATCCGTTCTGCCGCAGCCCAAGTAAAAAAAGCCAATGCAAAGCTTGACCAAGCAAAATGGAACTTCAATCGCAAATCACAAGTCGCTCCATCGAATGCATTGGTCTACGACACTCTTTTTCAAGTTGGTGAGTGGGTACAACCAGGTCAACCTGTAGTCTCACTTTTACCACCAGAAAATATTGAGATTCGTTTCTATGTACCTGAAGCATTCATTGGAGACCTAGAAATTGGCCAAAAAGTAAACGTGATTGTGGATGGACGGCTTACGCCCACACCAGCAACAGTGTACTATATTTCACCTTCTGCTGAATATACCCCACCTGTGATTTACTCGAGCGAAAGCCGAGCCAAGCTTGTCTTTATGATTAAGGCGAGACCAACGCAAAAATCCAATTCTCAAATTCACCCCGGACAGCCTGTAGATATCACAATTCCTGACCTGTTCCACGAAAAGAGTACCTTGGACAAATGAGTCATTCTCTAGAAACGGCGATTAAAGTCAGCAACCTGACTAAGTCTTTTGGCTCCAAAACAGTAGTTAACTGTTTAAATATGGAAATAAAAAAGGGGGAAATTTATGGTTTTCTTGGACCCAATGGATCGGGCAAGACAACATCTATCAGAATGTTGTGCGGCCTTCTCAGCCCCGACTCCGGTGAAGGGACATGTTTAGGTTATAACATCCGAACGGAATCAAATCTCATTAAGCCTCATGTAGGCTACATGACGCAAAAGTTCAGCTTGTACGAGGATCTAACGGTTCGAGAAAATATTGACTTTGCTGCAAGCGTCTATGGGATTCACTCTTCTTCAGCTGTTGTGACTGAATGTATAGATCGCATGGGACTAACTCCATTTAAGAACCATTTAGCTGGAGCATTATCAGGTGGGTGGAAGCAACGCCTTTCACTCGGCGTATGCACCCTTCATTCCCCAAAACTCTTACTTCTAGATGAGCCCACTGCAGGAGTAGACCCGGGCGCTCGCAGAGATTTCTGGGACCAACTACACTCTTTAGCTTCGCAAGGTATAACCGCCCTTATCTCAACTCATTACATGGATGAAGCTGAGCGTTGTCACCGTCTAGCATACATTGCTTATGGAGACCTTCTCGCATCAGGAAGCGCAGAAGAAATGGTCAGAAACTCAGGCCTAACCACTTGGAGTGTTGTAACCCAAAACAATGAATTAAGCATAAACGATTTACACAGTAAATTGGCCCCCCTTTCCGGGGTAGATCAAGTTGTAGTTTTTGGTAATACTCTACATGTAAGTGGTCGAAACGCTGAACACCTCTTTCACGCAATCTCACCCTTTAACACCCCCCCCTACGACTGGAATCGAATTGGGACCACCTTAGAAGAAGTCTTTATTGATCTCATGCAGCAAAGCAAAGGAAATCTATAATGAACCAATTCTCCCCAATTCGATTTGCCGCTATGATAAACAAAGAATTCATCCAAATGCGGCGAGACAAGCTCACTTTTGCAATGATGATCGGCATTCCGCTTATCCAACTGATTCTGTTTGGATATGCTATAAACTCTGATCCGCGCCATCTGCCAACAGCAGTTCTTAGTGGAGATAATTCTCCCTATTCGAGAGCTATTGTTGCTGCAATGCAAACTAGCACTTACTTTCATATAACAGAACACCCTAGAACTAGAGAAGAAACGCAACGTCTAATTCGCGAAGGCGTCGTTCAATTCGCCGTAACCATCCCTGAAAACTTTAGCCGAGATTTATTACGTGGAGATCGCCCGATATTACTTCTGGAGGCAGATGCAACAGACCCTTCAGCAACAGGTGGAGGAACCGGTGCTTTTCCAGAAATTGTTAGAAGAGCACTATCCAAAGATCTCAGAGGACCATTTGAACACCTGAACCAATCCCCTTCTCCGGTAATCATTCGAATCCACAATGACTATAACCCTGAGAGAATAACTCAGTACAATATTGTCCCCGGACTTATGGGGGTCATACTTACCCTTACCCTCGTCATGATCACATCACTTGCCATTACCCGAGAATCCGAACGAGGGACAATGGAACATCTTCTATCTACCCCCATTCGACCAATTGAAGTAATGCTAGGCAAGATCATCCCTTATATTTTAGTAGGTTATATACAGATGTCTTTAATAACATTGGCAGCTCGTTTCCTATTTGGAGTCCCAATGCATGGGAGTATTCCTTTGGTCTTTGTCCTTTCACTTGCTTTTATCGGAGCCAATCTATCTGTTGGGGTAACGATATCCACAATTGCTCGCAATCAACTTCAAGCCGTACAGATGTCTGTATTCTTTTTTCTTCCATCTTTGCTGCTCTCAGGATTCATGTTTCCATTCAGAGGTATGCCTGCATGGGCGCAATCGATTGGATCTGTACTTCCTCTAACTCACTATCTTAGGCTCGTTAGAGGAATTCTTTTGAAAGGGAATGGGGGTATAGATTCCATGCCACATGTTTGGCCAATTCTTATCTTTTGGGCTACTGTAATAATAATTGGACTCAAAAGGTATAGACGCACTCTTGATTAGAACTCCCCAAAACCTGTTTACTTCGACATTTTAACACTTTAATGTGCAATTCTAGAATAAACGCTAGGAGTTACACACCTGATGATATTTTCCATTCTTGCAGGCCTAGTTGGCGGGCTCGGTCTTTTTCTTCTTGGCATGCGCCTCATGACCAAAGGTTTACGAAATGCGGCAGGTCCTGCGCTGCGCCACATTCTTGGCCAATGGACAAAAACACCGGTGCGCGGCCTATTTTCAGGTTTCCTCATTACCGCGTTAGTCCAGTCTTCCAGCGCCATTACTGTTGCAGTTATCGGATTTGTCAACGCAGGCCTTATGACAATGAGCCAGTCAATTGGTGTTATTTTCGGAAGCAACATTGGTACGACAATTACCGGTTGGATTGTCGCCGCAGTTGGAATCAGTTTGAAGGTTAAACTGCTAGCTTTACCACTAATAGGCATAGGAGCAATTCTCAGACTTACGGGTGGGAATTCTCGTCGGCGGTACCTTGGAGATGCGTTCACGGGCTTTGGCGTGTTCTTCCTAGGAATCGAAGTGCTTCAAACCTCTTTTCATTCATTGGAATCAACCATCAATTTGGCTGCGTACAACTTTGGTGGCGTTCTAGGCATCATCGTATTTGTTTTCATTGGATTCGTTTTAACTCTGCTAATGCAGAGTTCAAGTGCAGCAATGGCTTTGGTTCTCACTGCCGCCATGTCTGGCGTCGTAACTTTAGAAAGTGCGGCGGCAGCTGTTGTCGGCACGAACATCGGCACCACAACAACTGCAATGTTCTCAGTGATTGGTGCAACTTATAATGCAAAGAAAGTTGCTGCTGCACACATTCTCTTCAATCTAATTACTGGAATTGTAGCCATTTTCCTGATCCCAATTTTTCTTGATATCTCTTCAATGTTGTCCGGCCTTGAAGGTACTAGCAATCTTGCCGCGAATCTGGCGATATTCCATACCTCATTCAATCTCTTAGGCGTATTTATTTTCCTCCCATTTACAAATAAACTTGTACATCTCCTTGACCGCCATATTGGAAGAGAAGTTGCAGAACTTGGTAAGCCAAAATACTTGGACAAAAATGTACTTAAAACACCTACACTGGCAATGGATGCTCTTTTTATGGAGCTAGGACGCTTGGGAGAAAAGGTTCGCCTAATGGGGCAAAAAGCCTTGGTTTCGCAATTCAGACATAAAGATTTTATAAAAGACAAAGCTGCTGTTGAATCCCTTATTCTCGCTATTCGAAAATATTGCATCAATATGCAGCACTCAGACTTACCAGAAGCAGTAGCTTCAAAACTACCAAGAGCTTTAAGGGTCATTCAGTACTTTCGACGAACTGTTAATATTATTGAAGAAGTATCTCACGAACATGCACTATTGGATCATCAATTGCCTGGCCCAGAGTCAGAATCTGCCCGCCATTTTCGTCGAGAAGTAAAGGATATCATTAATGTTGCACACACTCCGTGTGCTCCCGAATTCAACGAATTACAGCCTCGCTTACATGGACTACTCGATGAATACCACCGACTCAAAGATGAATTGCTTCAACTTGGAGCGGAAGGACAACTAGACTTGGGACGAATGGTATCCCTTCTTGACTACTATTCTAATATGCGACTGATGTGTGAGCAGGCAACGAAAGGAACATATTACTGGGCCGATCTCCGTAGAAAAGAAGTGACCTGCGGAGCAGCCAACGAAGAGAACGAATTCGCCTGGAAACTCGAAGAATAACCTGATAATCAAGCCTCAATGGAGGCCTCATAATGAATCGTCATCGCACTGCTATTATACTCATAGTCTGCGCTCTTATGTTTACTGCTGGCGCATATATTCTTCTATCTAAATCAGAGCCCAACGAGTCAACCTATCGACATGCCGTATCTCCTCCAGAAGAAACTGCAGCAGCTCCTGACTGGGTTGATCAAGGACAAAACGCAACCCCAGATTATACCCCCATTGATGCAGAAGCACATAATGCCACACCCACACCAGAGCAAAACGACAAGCCAATAGGTGTGATTGAAGTCGCTGAAAACAATATCGTTACTTTCACATTTGTAGAATCTCTCTCTGACTATCTACTCAACCGTTTCACTCCCCAGGATGAAAATGGTAAGCCTGCAACTTTGGCTTCTGCCAAATCTCTCAACATGTACTTCGGAAGAGAAATGGACGGCTTTTCTATTGATGGAGATGACATCTTTCAAGCCCGTCAACGCTTATTAGACTATGTTTTCACCCCCAACATTATTAATATGCTCTATGGGATGTACAAATCTGCATTTATCGCTCAACTCATTGACAGTGCGACCAGTGAAGAACGTGAATATAAAGTGGGAGTTGAAACAGAACGACGCGTATTGGACGGCTATGAAACTGCTGTAATGCTCAAACTGAATGCGCGCCGTATTGAACAAACTTCTATAATCCTTAGAGCCATTGGTTCTGATTCAAAAATAACTGAATCTGCAGGAAAATACCTTCAGGCTCAACGCGCTGTCGGACGAGCCAACGTTCAGCTTCAAAACGCTATAGCTGACGGGAAATCTACTTCTGAAGCAAGCACTCGCCTTAAACAAGCTATCATGCAAAGAGAACAGATTAAAAGTTCTTTAATTACTCGCATGAAAAAGACTTGTACCGGCTGTCCGGATTCTGAACTATTTTACTTGGCACAATGGAGCTATCGACGGGTGCTCAATGAGCCTGAAGGCAAACTTAAGGCCTTTAAAACTGCATCTGAAGTACTTGATAATCTAGCTCAAGAATTTAGAGATGCCGCAAAGGACCTAAAATAACTGCATTCTCACTTCCACTCCCTATGGCCTTGCCTCAATATATCTGAAGACTTATACATATCTAGGCATGAAGAGTTAATCTCAAAGGAGCAATGATGTACTTTAAGCAGATTACTACGCCTGGCCTTGGTTGCTTTTCTTATGTAATTGGCTGCCCTGCTGCTGGTGAAATGGTCGTTATCGATCCTAAACGAGATGTTCAGGATTATTTAGATATTTCACGTGAAGAAGGCATGAAAATCGTTCATGTCATAGACACACACGTTCACGCCGACCATGTATCAGGAGCTCAAGAGCTCAAATCACACACAGGATGCGATATTTTGCTTTATGAAACCTCGCCGGTAGACTATGAATTTGCTCCACTTAAAGAAGGTCAAAGACTTGTGATCGGCAACGCCGGGCTTAAAGTTGTACACACTCCAGGGCACACTCCTGACGCCCTTTCCTTGCTCGTAACAGATTTTACACGCGGAAATGAACCATGGATGCTTCTTACTGGAGATGTACTTTTCGTCAATGACATAGGTCGGCCTGACTTAGTAGGTGATACAAAACTTGATGAGCAGATTCAAAATCTATGGAACACACTCTACGTCAAGTTCAGCCAGTACCCTGACAGCTTAGAAGTGTTCCCTGCTCATGGAGCCGGCTCTCTTTGTGGACGAGGTATGAGTTCGAAGCCCAGCTCAACACTCGGTTTTGAACGTCGTCACAACGCAATGTTAAGATATGAATCGTATGAAGCGTTTCATCTTATGATGAGCCAAGATTTCCCAGCTCGTCCTAAAAGTTTTACCCATATTATACAGACAAATACACATGGTGCCCCTCTATTGGAACGATGCCCGCTCGATTTGGCCATGAACCCATTCAAATTTGAAGAAAAGATGCAGACAGGGGCTATCGTTATCGATGTACGTGATGCTGCAGCATACGCTGGTTACCATATACCGGGCTCCCTTAATATTGGATTCGAACCCAGCCTCGCAAATTGGGTAGGTATGACGGTTGACCCCAAATCGAATATATTACTGGTTGTCGAATCTAAAGATGACTATGAACGCATGCGCATAGAGCTGCATAGAATAGGGTACGATAACATCCTTGGCTATCTCTCTGGAGGCATTCAAGCATGGGTTTTCAGCGGACGCCCCGTAGACAATCTTTATATAGACTCAGCACAATCTCTGCAGAACTGCCAAGATGAAGGGAAAGACATTAGTCTTGTTGACGTAAGAACTCCCGGTGAATGGCATAACGGTAGAATTCCGGGAGCTATTAACATTTCACTGGCAGATATCCTTGATGGCATGTTTGACTTGCCTGATGATGCCCATCATATTTTATACTGCGCAGGAGGCTACCGTTCTAATATAGCTGCTTCCTATCTCCAGAAACATGGATACTGGAATGTTCGTAGCTTGGCAGGTGGATACATTGCATGGAACCGTGCAGGATATGCCATTGACAAATAGCCAATCATCAAATCACAAATAATAAAGGGCCAGGAAGAATAACTCCCTGGCCCTTTTACATTCTCAAAAAGCTAGGCTTTACTGGGTGGCAAGCCAGCACCAATAGTAGCAGCATCCTGTCGGCGTCCAAGTTGAGTGGAAAGGCTATAGATCTCATGTGGATCAAGAATTAAAACAACAGAACCATCACCCATAATAGTGGCACCAGAAAGGCCTTTAAGATTAAAATTATTGAGATATTGCCCAAGAGGTTTGATCACAATCTCCTGGCGCTCAAGGAGGCGATCGACAACGAGGCCTAAACGGCGATCATTATCCTGAATAACAACCATAGGCAGAACATCACGTTCATCCATTGTCTGAGGCAGTCCAAGGAGTTCCGAAAGCTCTACAATACCTAAGACCTCGCCTCTCAATGTGACGGCCTTACGATTATTCACATCAGAAAGCTTCTCTACTTCAATTTTAGTAGTCTCGGATACAGCATCAAGTGGGATAGCAAAGGTATCACCTGCAACCTGAACCATGAGAGCATCAATAATTGCTAAGGTTAGAGGTAGAGTCAAAGTCAGTTTTGTACCTTTACCAACTTCTGACTGAGTATGAACACTTCCCTTAAGGTTTTTGATGTTGGTTTTTACAACATCCATCCCAACCCCACGTCCAGAAATGTCCGTCACCTTCTCGGCTGAAGAGAAGCCTGGCGCAAAGATAAGATCCAACGCCTCACGATCATCCATTGCATTAGCTTCTTCTGGAGTAATAACTCCCTTCCGAATGGCAACCTGCTTGAGTTTTTCCGGGTCCATGCCTCGACCATCATCTTCAACCTCAATGGCAACAGAGTTACCCTTATGGTAAGCACGTAACCAAACATGCCCCTTGGGCTTTTTCCCTGCAGCTACTCGTTCCTGCTCATCTTCCAATCCGTGATCAACCGCATTACGGACAAGATGCACCAGCGGGTCTCCGATTTCTTCAACTACCGACTTATCAAATTCAGTTTCTTCACCTTCCATGATCAACTCAACCTGCTTGCCTGATTTTCGACTAAGGTCTCGGACCAAACGAGGGAAGCGAGAGAAAACGGTTTGTACTGGTACCATGCGAACCTTCATAATGGTATCTTGAAGGTCGTCTGATATACGTGCCATCGCATATGTCGTTTCTGTTAGCTGCTGGGCGACCACATGAACTTCTTCATGGCCCTCTTCTAAGGCACGAGCGAGCATTGCGTATCGATTTCGATTAATAATAAGCTCACCAATGACATTCATCAGATGGTCCAATTTATGATGGTCAACACGAATTGTACTAGAAACTTTGGGACGAGCAGGAGGCTGAGCACCTCCCCCGCTTGCACCACCAGCATTTCTGCTCGGAGCAGATGGGGCGGGTTTAGGAGCAGACGCAACGGGCTTAGGAGCTACACGGGGCTCAGGAACAGCTGCAACCGGCTCTGACACAGTCTTCTCCAAAGCCTTCTCAGGCTCAGGAGAACTTGAAGGAAGTTCTTCAATAGTGGGTTCAGACTCTTTGCTTACATCTGAATTATTGGCAGCAGGCACACTCATATTCATTGTAGGATCAGATACTGGAGCCCCCGAAATATCACTCATGGCTTTGAGCAACATGTCTTTTAAAATGGCAAATTCCTGATCTAGAATATCAAGCATCAGGGAAAAATCCATATCAGTCTTGCGACCTTGATCAACTAAGCCAACAGTTCGACCTGCATATTCTTTGATCTCATCAAAGCCCATGTAGCCAGCAGAATTCTGCATAGTTTGGAAGGTCCGAAACAAGCCATCTATAATATCTGATTGCCCAGCGTCTTTACGTAGCATTTCCAATGCTACAGCGGCAGCCTCAAGTTGCTGGTTGATAGTAGAAACAAAAAGAGCCACATCTTCCGGGTCATATGCTACGTTAGCCTGCTCTATCACTGCCTCTACTGAATCTACTGCAACATCTCTTTCCTCAACAACAGATGTCTCAGTTCCCTGCTTGCTGCTCGGAACAGATCCTTGAACAACTGATACATCCAACTCTTCCGTCACCTTCTGTAAAAGCTGTGCCATAATACTAGTGTCAACAGGGGTCACCTTATTGGTCTCAACATCCACTTTACCAACCAACTCTTCGATAAGGTCGACAGCAGACAAAAGCAAATCAATAAGTGCCTGACTAGATGCCATATCCCCTTTACGAACCTTATTAAGCAACGTTTCGGCTTCATGAGTCAGAGCATTTAACTCCTTGAAGCCAATGATACCGCTATTGCCTTTAAGGTTGTGGAAATAACGAAATGTGTCGTTGATTAGTTCATCGGCTCCATCAGGCTCACCTTCCAAAGCTAATAGACAACGGTTCAAATTTTCGATGATTTCCTGTGCTTCCTCAAGGAAATCTGCAAGATGACCTTCACCAACTGTAGTCAATACATACGGGGTATCATCGAAATTTGGGTCAGGCTCAGGTTGGAATACTGCAGTCATGACAATGTTATCCGTATCAGCCGCAACAGGTGCGGGTTCGGGGTCCATGGTTGTGACAGGCTCAACAACTTCGCCGTCCACAGCTTTGCTAACGCTCGGCTCACTATTAAATGGAGCCTCCTCAACAGTATCATCAGATAAAGTCGGGGAAACATCTTCTGACAAATCTCCGGCAAGAGCGGCTTCAATCTGGGCAATAATTGGTGAGGTATCAACATCCCCTTCCACGCCACTCTCTTCCAAATTGTCCACCATTGTACGAAGAGCATCTGTTGCAGATAATATCAAATCCATAATTGCGCCAGTCACTTGCATAGACCCCTGTCGCAATTCATCAAGGATATTCTCTGCCTTGTGGGCAAGTCCGTTAATTTTGTTTAATCCAAGAAACCCAGATGCCCCCTTAAGGGAGTGCATTGGACGAAAGATCTCATTGAGCAATCCTAGATTCTCAGGAGCCTTTTCCAGTTCAAGTAAATTGGGCTCAATGGTTTCTAAGTGTTCTTTAGCTTCGACAAAAAAATCAGCTAATATTTCTGGATCAAGAAATTCCTGGCTCATTATTACCCTCTGTTGATAAGGGAAAAGTTCTTTCGATCACTCCAACTTGTTCGGAAATGATCATTTAAATCTTGTCAGCAGCTATTAATTAGCCGAGCAGCATTTTGACATTTCTCACTAATTTTTCAGGCTGAGCAGGTTTAACCATATACAGATTAGCTCCAACAGTGAGACCTGTGTGAATATCTTTGTCCTGCCCCTCAGTTGAAAGAACAACGATAGGAATATCCTTATAAGCATCCTGCTCGCGAACTGTTTTTATAAATGTCAATCCATCCATACGGGGCATATTGATATCAGAAACAATCAGATCGACACCAGTTGCACTGTATAATTTTTCTAAACCATCAAGACCATCTTCAGCGGTAGTGACCTTGAAACCTTCCTTTTTCATAATAAAGGCAACAAGATTCCTTACAGTCTTAGAATCGTCCACAATCAGAATATGTTTAGCCATGATTCCTCCTAATACCCAATAGCATGGTGATGGCCCGTTTATCAAATATCACCGTAAGGTGCTTCACATTACTTCGACAAAGGCTGTACAGCCATCTATGCGCCTTACTCTTCTTTTTTATAGATGATCGCACCGGGATAATGGATAGGCTTAAATGCACGAGTAATGTTGTGCAACGACTCGGAATGCCCTATCACCAAATATCCACCTGGCAATAAGTTGTCATAAAAAGCGTTGATCACTCGTTTCTTCATGTCATCATCAAAATAGATAATGACATTTCGACAAAATACGATCTGTGATCGTTCTACACGCCTTAACTGTGTACGATCTTTGAGATTGATTTGCCCAAACTGAACTAGCTTTTTAATGTCAGCCTTGATTGCATTTGAACCATTGTCTGACGCAAAGTAACGCTTTACGACTTCAGGAGGCGTAGTCCTTAAAGTATAGTCGTTATAAACACCCTTTCTGGCTGATTCCAGCACTCTTTCTGATAGGTCGTTTGCCGTAATCTTTATATCCCATTGCGATACTTCACTCTTGAGAAGCTCATGAATGATCATTGATATGGTGTAAGGCTCTTCACCAGTAGAACACCCAGCGGACCATATCCGCATCTTTCGCCCCTTGGTTCTTGCTTGCTTAACAACATCTGTTAAGACTTGCTCCTGAAAGACTTTCAGTTGAGGCGGATTCCGATAAAAACTCGTTTCATTTGTAGTAATAACTTCGAAAAGTCGCTTAAGCTCCACTTCTTTACCCACATCGAATCGCAAGTAATTGTAGTACTCATCAAAATTTCGAAGATTCAATTTTTTCAACCGATTACCTAGTCGATTTTCTAAAAGATACTTTCGGTTGTCGGCAATATAGATACCACATTTCTCATAGATAAAATCACGAAGGCCAGAGAACTCTTGATCTGAGATCTTGAGATCCTTTCCCATAGAAATAGTCTTAGCAAAAAGGGACGTCATCGTCCGGAACTCCTAGGAATCATGAATATTGGCGATAGCATTCTCTGCAGCACTGACCATTTCATATTCATCACTGTTAGTGATTTCAAGCAAGGCGCTAAAGGCTACTGAACCGCCAATATTACCTAAAGCCTCAATTACTTTCATAACCACGAAACGGTTGGAATTCTCTAGCATTGGAGTAAGCTTATCGACTACTGACTCAGAACCATGCTCCCCTAGAGCATCTATTGCTCGGATCTTTACCCAGTCGTCTTCATCTTCAAGAGCTTCAGCTATAAAAGGAATCATGTCTTCAGAAAAACAACGACCAAGAGTCTCAATGACTGTTAACCGCACATCCTTACTCTCATCAGTGAGCTTAGCCATTACTAATGGCTTCCACTCATCCCCCGTATCACAGGCCGAAGCAAGGGCTTCGACTGCAACCTTACGTATATCTGGAACTACATCCTCAAGCCCCCGTTTCAGCACTTCGATGTTGTCCAGTGCTCCCATCTTTCCGAGCGCATAAACTGACATTAAACGGTCAACAGGCTCTGAACTTTCAAACATCTCTTCAAAACGAGTTCTAACCTCAGGCCCATCAATCGCAATACAGGCTTCAAGAGCTGCTTCTTTTACGTCATCATATTGGTGCTGCAACAACGGGAATATTCTTCCGACAATCTCTGTTAATTTGAGCTTTTCACCCAACATATAAACAGCACCCTTAAGGACTGTGCCATCAGTATGCTCGTCCAAAATGCGGATAAAGAAATCCTTAGCACCAATATCACCATTAGTAGCTGCCACACTAACAATTTGGCGCTGAACTGGCAGGCTCACTTGCCAAAATGCTTTCATCAGCAATTTACAAACGTCATGTTCTCTTTCACACTGCTCAGGAGTAATGAGAGACAACGTTTGCACGGTAACCCTTGCAACGTCCTGATCCTCATCCAAAAGTCCAGCTTCAAGAGCCTTTGTTAGCCCAATCTCTGCAAGATACCCAACCGTCGTTGCTAATCTTTCTTGATCTTGATCCTGATCGAGACTGCTCGCTATTTTAAGAATGCCTTCTGATGCCATTTCTCCACCAACATAGGCCAAACCTTGAATAGCGGCATCTTGAATTTCTTCATCTTCATCGGTCAATGCAACCAACAAATACTCACGAAAACGCTCTCTTTCGTCATCGTTAAGCAAAGCGAGAGACTTTCCCCCCAGAATCTTAACTACAGCTTTTACAATTTTATTACGCAAAGCGGTATGGGCATCATCCATACGTTTAAGAAGCATGGTCACTGCTTTGACATTCCCCATTTCCCCAAGGGAATCAATGATCATGGATGCCACCAAATCAGACGCTGTATCCAATGCCTTGACCATAGCGTCAACAGAACTCGAATGCCCAATTTTGGTCAGAGCTTCGATCACAGAGTATTGTACCCACTCTTCATCATTAATAGCCTTGTTTAGACAAGGTGCAGCTTCTTCCTTGCGCAGCTCTCCTAAACTTACTGCAGCTTGATAACGAACGTTAACTTCTGGGTCTTTTAACAAAGCCTCGCAAAGAGGCTCTACCGCTAACATATTGTCTGTAGAACCAAGAATATCACTTACAAAAATACGTATATCAGCATCTTCATCATGGATGAGTTCGATAAGTGAGGGCATGTCCTGGCTTCCAACTTCACGGAGTATATCCATTGAAAGATTGCGAACTGGAGCCTCGTCCGAACGCAGCAAAGGGAGTACAGCTTGGACAGTCTCCTTTCCACCAATTCGTCGCAATGAACTATCCGCAGCCTCTTGAATGCCTAGATGATTCGTTTGCAGAAGCTCAGCAAGTATTCCTACAGCCTCCACACACTGGGCTTCACCAGCCTTGAAAGCACCCTCACGAACAATTTCTTTGTCATCACTTTTGAGCAACGCGAGGTATTCTTTACAATCCGCCATAATCTCAGCTCCCTTCATGCCCTTGGCAGGGTTAAGCTGTTATTTATAAAGATTGGCAACAATGGATTCTGCCAGATCATCCAAATCAACGATCTCATCGGCCAGATTCTCATCTACTATCGCTTTTGGCATTCCATACACAACGCAAGTCGAATCACTTTGCGCTATAGCACGCCCGCCTTTTGCCTTAAGATCCCGAATTCCTTCACAACCATCAGCTCCCATTCCAGTCAAGATAACCCCTAAACCTCGACGTCCAACGGCCTCAGCCATAGAACTAATCATAACGTTTGCAGAGGGCTTATAAAGTTCACCGGGAGGATCATCAGTTACGACGACATCGACTCTACTAACCTTTTGATCAAGAATAATATGTCGCCCACCTGGAGCAACAAAAGCATGCCCCGGCTTAAGCACATCACCAGGTTCAGCTTCTTTCACAGAAATTTGACTGACTCCATCCAGACGTTTGGCAAAAGGTCCAGTGAACGCAGCAGGCATATGTTGAGCAATAATGATACTTGCAGGGAAATCAGCAGGAAGAGATGAAAGAATCTTTTGAACAACAGGTGGCCCACCAGTAGAAACACCTATTGCCACCACATCACGTTTAGGCCTTCCCGTTGGAGTCGAAGAAGATCTACGAACAGGAGTAACGACTTGACGGGCTGCAGGACGAACAGGTGCAACATGCCGCATCTTGCGAGCAGCAACAGTTTTAACCCGCGCAATAAGATCTTTTTCGATTTTGATAATATCAAGAGAGACTTTGGAAAGCTGCTTGGGGATAAAATCAACTGCACCAAGCTCCATGGCCTTTAGCGTAGCCTCAGCACCTTCAGTAGTCAAAGAACTAACCATGAGAACTGGTCTTGGAGACTCCATCATGATGTGCCTCAAAGCCGTCAGCCCATCCATCTTAGGCATTTCGATATCCATCGTAACTACGTCTGGATCGAGCTTACGAACCAATTCAAGACCTTCGGCCCCATCACGCGCAGTGCCAACTACCTTTATCCCCGGATCCTTATCGAGCATTGTGCTTATGGCCTTCCGCATGAATGCGGAATCATCCACGACAAGAACTTTAATCACTAATTTTCTCCTTGGATATCCTGCGCCGCAACTACTGTGACCAGCCACGCGAACCCAGTTTCAATAAAGGCCAAAGTCACACTATACGCGGCCTCGCCCGAAAGAAATTATTATTTTATATCATTTAATAAGGCATGATAGGACTATTTACTATCTTTGTCTATCTAAGAAAAAAACATGATCTTTTCACTTGCCTTTCCATTTTGCCTACGCTAAACACACCTCTCACGACGACGGGATGTGGCTCAGTCTGGTAGAGCGCTGCGTTCGGGACGCAGAGATCGGAGGTTCAAATCCTCTCATCCCGACCAGAAAAATCAAGGGTTTACGGAAACACTCCGTAAACCCTTTTTCTTTTGCTTGAATACCAATACTCACTATGATTTTAAGCTCTTCGCTTTAAAGCCTGCTTGTAATTTAACGGGAACGACAGTAGTAAATACATAATTACGGAGAAATCATGGAAAACTTCATACTACTGATCACCTGTTTCTTGCTTGGAATTGCCTTGCGCCTCTCCGGAATTATTGACGAAAAAGGGCCTGCCGCAATCAATGCTGTAATCATCCATATGTCCCTGCCTGCTCTAGCCCTTCTCTACGCTCATGATTTACCCATAAGCCCAGAACTATTTCTGCCAGCAGCAATGGCTTGGATCGTTTTTGGTATTGGGTATATCCTCTTTTTTCATACACTGAACAAGGTCTTCGATTTAGACGATAAGACCAAAGTTTGCTTAGCACTAACGGCAGGTTTAGGTAACACTTCATTTGTTGGATTGCCTATGATTGAAGCCTTTTATGGGGCAGAATACATGGGTATTGGAATGCTTTGCGATACGGCAGGAACGTTCATGGCCCTCGCAATTCCAGGTATTATTTTAGCATCCAAAATATCCGGCGAAGAAATAAACAGAAAGCAACTTGCGAAGAAAGTACTTTTATTTCCTCCACTTGTAGCCATACTACTTGGATTCGCATTTCAAGTTATAGATTATCCAAGCTGGCTCATTTCCATCCTTGAGCGCATGGGAGGAACACTGAGTCCTCTTGCACTACTATCAGTAGGACTGACCTTGCGTTTTGGCGCAATCCGCAACAACCTCCGAGAACTTGCAATTGGATTAGGCTACAAATTAATTATTGCGCCACTTATCATTTTTATTTTGTACGTATTTGTACTTGATGCCACCGACATCACCGCCAAAGTGACCATTTTTGAATCTGCCATGGGACCAATGATCACTGGAGGCATCATTGCCATGAGCTATGGAGCACGCCCAGAACTGGCAGCTACCATGCTTGGCGTAGGAATCCCTGTAGCTTTCCTCACACTACCAATCTGGTACTGGATTCTGTCAGCAGTATAAAAAAAGGACATGGCCCGTTTGGAAGCCATGTCCTCATACTCATCCTTGAGTCAATTAGCGTAAGAGTAGGCGTTCTTTTATCATTTTTAAAAATCGCCGACTAACTGGTACAGTACCAGACGGAGTAGTTATCATACCTAGACCATTCTCTAACAAAGCAATTTCATTAACAAAAGACATGTTCACCAAATACTGCTTATGACACCGCAACAACTCCGTCCTCTCTTCAAAGACTTTTAATGTTAGATCCGTAAAAAACTCCCCTTCACCGGTGACCAAATGGTTACCCTTGGCTCCAGCCGAAACATATTCCACGTCATCGATAGGAATTAATTTGATTCGCTTTCCTATTAGACAAGGGATACGAGATATCGTTTCTGCTTTAAATGCAGTCGGTTTATCAGTACCCAAGAACTCATCCAACTTTGCTACGGTCTTCTTCAGCCTGTCAGGAGAAACGGGTTTGAGAAGATAGTCCAATGTCTTTTCTTCAAAAGCTTTAAGCGAGTATTCGTCAAAAGCAGTAACGAAAACCACATGAGGCATGATTTCCTGAGGAACCATACTAAGCAATTCAAAACCACTTACCATAGGCATTTGAATATCAAGAAAAACGACATCTGGTCGAAACTTATTGATTGCTTTTAGTGCATCAAAAGCATTGGCACAGGATGCAACGACTTCAACACCACCAGCTTCGCGAAGCAAGGTTTCCATCTCTTCACGAGCATGCATTTCGTCATCGATTACAACAGCACGAATCATCATTTATTCCTTTGTACTGGCAACTTGATGGTAACCAGTGTCTGCTCGTCAGGGATACAAGACACCTGCAGACCATACTGATCGCCACAAATACTCTTGATACGTTTCTCAACGATCGACATGCCTAAGCCCTGGCTCTCATTTTCGACATAACACCCAGCGTTATCTTCAATGGTAATTAGAATCACATCACTATCACGCTTAGCGGATAGTTTGACCAATCCAGGTTCAACCATATTAGAGACACCATGCTTGATGGCATTTTCTATTAGCGGTTGAAGAGTAAATACTGGGACCTCGACGTACAGCAGATCTGGATCAATATCCATTTCCAAATTAAGTCGATCTTCGAATCGAGCCTTTTCAATTAAAAGATATGAATTAACATGATTTAGTTCATCTTCTAAGGTTGCCGTATTACCTTTTCGTTTCAAATTTTTACGAAAAAAAGTTGAAAGATTAAGCAGTAAGTCACGTGCACGATCTGCGTCTTTTCTGAGTATCGCTATTACGGTATTAAGAGCATTAAATAAAAAATGTGGATTTATCTGTGCTTGGACCAACTTTAATTCAGCCTTGGTCAGCAAGCTTTTCTGCTCGATATACCTAGCTTGCAACAACTGATTAGAAATAAGATTGGTGACGCCCTCGCCCAATGTCTTGTTTATAACAAGAAACAATTTATCTTTGGGCTCAAACAAATTAATTGAACCAATCACCTCTCCTTCAAACCGAAGAGGCACAGCCAGAACCGAACCAAGCGGACAAACTTCCGACAAAGTACAGCGCCACTGTCTATCTATGCCATCAACATAAATTACACGATCCTCTTTAATCGCCTGCTTCGTCTCAATTGAGCTAAGAGGAATACCCGGCTTGTGATGATCATTTCCTAAACCTTCAAATGCAAGAACATGCTCTCGATCAGTAATGGAGACAGCTCCCACACCTGTTTCTTTGTAAAGAATTTTAGCCAATTTAGCAGCACTATCTCGATTGAACCCTGCAGAAAGGATTGACAATGTCTCATCCGCAATTTTCATTGCTTTATTCGAGAAAATAACTCCTAACTTGTCATACATGGATTTTTGATCACGGATAATACTGACGAAAATAGCTGAACCAAAACTATTTGCAACGATCATCGGAATAGCAATCACTCGGACCAACGCAAGAGCTTCCTCAAAAGGTTTAGCCATAAGCAAAATGATCACCATCTGAAGCATTTCGGCAATGAACGTAGCGATAAATGCTACCACAGGACTAAGCAATTGAGCTTGACGGTTATTCCTGACTAAATAGAGATGGAATAAACCGCCGATCAACCCTTCAACAGTTGTCGAGACTCCACAGGAAAATGCTGTAAATCCACCGAGTGTAAAACGATGGATACCAGCCGTCATACCGACAACCCCACCTAGTATTGGCCCGCCAATTATACCAGCTAACACAGCTCCAATTGCACGTGTATTGGCTATGGCATCTTGAATCGGCAACCCAAAGTAGGTACCCATAATTGAAAAAGTGGAAAACACAACATAGAGAATTAGCATCTGCTTAGGACGCAAATCACCTATCGAAAAAGTTTTAAAAACCGGAGACTTAGTGAACAAGTACGCGATAACCAGAAACACTGACATCTGCTGCAGTAACGAGAAGACATTGTTCACTGAAAAAGTAAGGGTATCCATGCTCTGTCCGTGGCGGCTGCGGTTGCAAAATATCTGATTTATCGAAAGCCCAAAAGAGGGAGCCTATAAAGGCCCCATCTTTTGGTTTGTTTCAATTGTGCGGATATCATTCCGCTTCGTCAATTATTGTCGGCTATAGGCCATACATGGAAGGGAAGACAACGATGGATGCCAAGACCAATAACTGGATAAGAATAAATGGCACTACCCCTCTGTATATATCTGTCGTGCGAACTTCCTTTGGACACACTCCCTTCAAGTAGAACAGGGAGAAACCGAATGGGGGAGAGAGGAACGATGTCTGCAAGTTCATTGCAATTAGTATTGCAAACCAAATTGGATTGATTCCTATCGTTTCAGATATAGGCAACAGAATCGGCACGACAATATAGGAGATCTCGATAAAGTCGATAAAGAAGCCAAGCAGCATGATAGCTCCCATAGACAGAATCAGAAAGCCCCACTTCTCGCCGGGCAATCCGAGCATAAATTCTTCCACCATGTAGTCTGCGCCTGTGTAGACGAAAATCATGGAGAAGGCGGTGGCACCGATTAAAATAGCAAATACCATGGCTGAGATTTTGACAGTGTCGGAAGCGGCATCCAATACCAACTTAATGCTAAAACGCTTATACATTCCAGCCAAGACCATTGCACCAAGAGCGCCAACTGCAGCAGACTCAGTCGGAGTAGCAATACCGACAAAGATTGAACCAAGAACCATGATGATCAGGGTCAAAGGAGGGACGATAGCCATGACAGCACGTGCAATCATGCCTTTCTTCTGATCTTCAGGAATCTCAATAATCGGAGCAGCCTCCTTGTCAAAGAAAGAGATCACCACGATATAAAGAATATATATTCCTACCAACACCAAGCCAGGCAACATAGCGGCTTGAAACAAGTCGCCAACCGGTTGCTGGAAAACATCACCCAGAATAATCAGGACGATTGAAGGCGGAATAATCTGCCCTAGTGTTCCTGCTGCGCAAATTGTACCAGTAGATAATTTCTTAGAATATCCATACTTGAGCATGACCGGTAGGGAAATGACTCCCATTGCGACAACCGATGCCCCGACAACGCCAGTGGACGCTGCCAACAAAGTCCCAACCAGCATTGTAGAAATTGCAAGCCCACCGCGAACCTTACCGAAAAGCATTCCCATAGATTCGAGTAGACGTTCGGCAAGACGGGATTTTTGAAGAATAATTCCCATAAAGATAAATAAGGGAATGGCCATCAAAATGGTGTTCGTCATGATGGAATATATCCGAAATGGCATCATGGAGAACATAGAGACGAACTCTTCAAAGACCATCATAATGGTCGGATCGGGCATCATCTCAATAAACGCAGCGATAGCCCCAAAGAAAATCGCACAGGCACCAAAGGTGAAGGCAACAGGGTAGCCCACAGCCAGCAGAACCAGGGCTGCGAAGAACATGACAATACCAGTCATTTATTTTGCCTCCCTGTAAAGCATGATGTTTTTAAGAATGTAACCAACAGCGCTCAGAATGAGGAATGCCATGGAGAGCGGAATCATAGACTTGATAATCCATCGATATGGCAACCCACCAGGATCCTCAGAAATTTCATTGGTGACCCATGCGTCATTCACATACTCGAATGACCCAAAAAAGATAAGCAACGCTAGGGGTAAAAGCATAAAGACTGTGCCCCCAATATTGATCACAGCCTTTTTCTTCGGACTCATACGATCATAGATAAAGTCCACCCGAACGTGGCCTTCATGACGCAAAGCAACCCCGGTGCCAAACAAAATGATAAGGGAAAATAGATGCCACTCCATTTCCTGCATGCCTACCGAGCTTGCCTGGAAAATGTAGCGCATCATAACGTCATAAGAGACGTTAAGAACCATCAGGACCAGCAGCACGGCCAAGCCGACGCCAACGCTATCCACGATACGGCCTATAAATGCTTCTAGCTTTTGCATTATTCTCTCGATGTGTTTGTAGCATTGAAGCCGCTCCGCCCGGAAGAAGCGGAGCGGCCCATAATGCCACTAATGGCAGTGCTTATTCAGCAACAGCGTTGGAGGTCTTGATGTAATTGTACTCAGAAATGGTAGACCAAGCGCGAGCTTTCTTCATGTAAGCACGCTGGGAATCAAGCACCTTCTTAAAAGCAGGATCTTTAGCTGCGTAAGTTTCATACAACTCATCTGCAGCAGCCTTCATGGCCTTAAGAACAGGCATGGGGAATTCTTTAACCTGAATATTCGGGTATTCAGTCTTCATCTTGTCCCAAGCATCAACAGAACCAGCAAAGTTCTCGATGTACATATCCATAGAAGCAGCCTTCATGGCGGTCTTCAAGATAGCCTTATACTCTTCAGGCAGTTTTTCGTATTCACGCTTGTTAACGATGAACTGCAGTTCAGTAGCAGGTTCATGCCAACCGGTGTAGTAATAAGGAGCAATCTTGTGGAACCCCATCTTAATGTCCATTGCGGGACCGACCCACTCAAGGGCATCAATGGTGCCACGATCAAGAGATGTGTAGAGTTCTCCCGGAGCGATGTTAGTGACGTTAACGCCAAGCTTTGCGAACACTTCACCAGCCAAGCCAGGAATACGCATTTTAAGGCCCTTCAGATCATCAACAGACTTGATTTCCTTCTTGAACCAACCGCCCATCTGCACGCCTGAGTTGCCACCTGGGAAGCTGAGGACTTTAAATTTGGCGAAGGCTTCTTCCATCAACTCCATACCACCACCATAGTAGAACCATGCATACTGTTCGTCAGCATTCATGCCGAAAGGAACGGTGCAGTAGAAAACAGTCTGCATATCCTTTCCTTTCCAATAATAAGCTGCAGTATGACCGATGTCGTACTGGCCCCCCTTAACCATATCCAGAATGCCGAGAGCTGCCTTGTGCTTTTCGGAACCTTCTACGCGGATCTGAAAATTACCACCGGACATCTCTTCGACCATCTTAGCCATTTGAATGGGGGCAGAAGCAAACGGAGTTAAAGTGGAAGACCAGGTCATAGCAAGCTTCCAGCGAACCTTCTTCGCAGCCATGGCAGGCGAGGCCATCATAGCTACCAGAGCCAAAACAACTAAAAATTTCAATGCGGATTTCATCCAAAACCTCCTAAGGTGATTAGGGGGGAATCCCCTGCTCTTTGGAGATTTCTTCTAAACTAGAAAGGATAAATGGCGAAACATCGACTTATTCAAGCGGTCCTATTTTTTTCCGAACGGCATAAAAATGGGATTAAGTGGCAGACGTCTCATACCACAATAACATTTCACAGGTTGACTCCAATTACATCCCTCTTTTCTGAATCATCAAGCGCCGACCACAAATGACAAACTAAGAATAGGATCATCCTATGTTTCTTAGTTCTTGGCAGAAGATATTGATTCAACCTGTGTTTCAGTCTTATCTACGGCTATCGAATATATTCCAATTATTCCAGACACAAAAATCCGTAACAGAGCCAACTTACATGCAAAAAAAGGATCTATAGTCTTCCCCATATGCTATTGCACTTTTAGACTTAGTTAACCATCAGTCTGATAATATACCTCTAACTTCAGCATGCCCCCCCAATTAGAATTCCTTATAATGTTAGATCTTTCTGCTCATAGCACCCAATAATCGTTCTACTCTACAAAAATACTGTCAGTTAAAGCTACGATAAGCTACATTGAAATATCTTGGGACAATTCCATACCAACGAACAGTCCCGGCGCTTCGATAAACCTCTCTGGGAATCTATTTCCCTCGAGGTGACGCAATGGATGCTTTGGAATTCAATGGTACAATCAGCGCAATCCGCGGCAGCGTTGTCGATGCAACGTTTGACGGGAAGATTCCACCCTTACGGTCTGTTCTCAAAACAGGCTTACATCAGAAAATTGTTCTTGAAGTTGCTGATCATATCAGCACCAACAAAGTTAGGTGCATAGCTTTAACTCCTACTGCAGGTCTCGCACGAAGTGATATTGTATCGGGCGATGGCACCACTTTAATGGCCCCAATAGGTGATGGGTTAACAGGCCGCTTGTTCAACGTATTTGGCAATGCCTCAGATGGCAGAAGCGAACCCCAAAACGTAACATACCAATCTATACATACACCTCCTATCCAACTGGCTGATCGTATAACTAACGAGGAAATTTTTGAGACCGGAATTAAGGCAATAGACTTGCTAGCTCCCTTGGAAAAGGGAGGTAAGGCAGGTTTGTTTGGTGGTGCGGGTGTTGGTAAAACAGTCCTGATCACTGAACTCATTAACAATATGGTTAGTTCACATAAGGGGGTTTCTATCTTCTGCGGAATCGGTGAACGGTGCCGAGAAGGAGAAGAGCTCTACCGAGATATGAAAGACGCAGGTGTTCTGGATAATACAGTAATGATCTTCGGCCAAATGAATGAACCTCCAGGGGCCAGATTCCGTGTGGGGCACACTGCCTTAACTATGGCCGAATATTTTCGAGACCAAAAGGAACAGGATGTACTGCTGCTTGTAGACAACGTATTTCGCTTTATCCAAGCTGGCATGGAACTTTCAGGTTTGCTCGGCAGACTTCCCTCTCGTATGGGCTATCAGCCTACACTGGGACCTGAACTAGCCGAATTCCAGGAACGCATTGCCTCCACCACGAGGGGTGCCATCACCTCCATTCAAGCAGTTTATGTTCCAGCTGACGACCTGACCGATCCATCAGCCACCCATACTTTTTCTCACTTATCCGCTTCCATTGTCCTTTCTAGAAAGCGAGCCGGCGAAGGGTTTTATCCAGCCGTAGACCTTCTCCAATCCAAGTCCATGATGCTCTCACCTGAAGTCGTAGGGCAAAATCACTACGACGTTGCACGCGAAGTACAACGAGCCTTAGCCATCTATGAAGAACTAAAAGATATCATTGCCATGCTCGGACTTGAGGAGCTTTCGAACGAGGATCGCAAAATAGTATACCAAGCTAGACGTCTAGAACGTTTCCTAACACAACCGTTCCATACCACTAAGCATTTCACAGGCATGAATGGTCGCACCGTCCCCCTAGCAGCCACTGTTGAAGGATGTGCACGCATCCTCAACAACGAGTTCGCCAGCATCAATGAAGCTTCATTATATATGATAGGGGACACGGACGAATTAGAGGAGATCAATTCATGATACTGAGAATACTTCTCCCATCAAAAATTTTCTTAGATGAAAGCGTGACCAAAATTATTGCAGAATCCCCCATGGGCGAGTTCACCCTTAAGCCTCGCCATATAGATATGGCGAGCGCACTGGCTCCAGGTATTATGACTTATATCAATGAAAACGGTAAAACCATACATCTCGCTGTAGACCGAGGATTAATAGTGAAACGAGGAAGTCAGGTTACCGTAGCAGCTAACAAAGCAATACGAGGTAAATTGGGAAAGTTGGAAAGCGACGTACGAGAAATGCTGAAAGAAATGGATGAACGAGAACGATCCACTCGAACGGCAGTGGCACGACTAGAAGCAGACTTCGTCCGCAGATTTCTGGAGTTTTGATGATGCCCAACGGACACAGAGATTTCCCAGACGAAGTAGGAATCAAAGAACAAAGAAAGCTAAAGGCCGAACGCGATGCTAAAATTGAAGTTTGGTATGGACTTGGACTGTTCGGTGTTGTCGGCTGGTCCGTTGTTCTCCCAACGCTACTTGGTGTTCTACTCGGAGTCTGGATCGATCTGAATTGGCCATCATCCCGTTCATGGACCATAATGTTGCTAGTGGGCGGCCTTGGATTTGGTTGTTTAAACGCTTGGCTCTGGCTAAATCGACAGCGGAATAAAATTATTAAGGAGCGCGATAATGAACAACCTAACGATCATTAGCGCAGGATTAGCTTGGGGAGGACTCCTGTCCCTATTCCATTTCGGTGGCCTATGGCTCTCGTTAGTTTACTTGCCAAGAACAACGCGCCCCAAACTCTGGTTCTATGGCGGCCTTTTAATGCGCTACACTGTCACCCTAACCGGCATGTGGTTCGCTCAAAAATATGGGGCACTCACGACCATCGCAACCTGCACTGGGTTCTATGTCATGCGCATGATTTTAATACCTAAACTGACTGGCATAAATACTCATTTGGGGAGATAACATGCACATCACACCAGACGCCATCATTTATGCCCGATGGGGAATTGTCAATATGAATGCAACCATCGTGTTCACTTGGCTAATCATGGCGTTGGTTGTAATCATTTCTTGGTCTGTGACACGCAGCCTGACCATCTCGCCCCAAATGCGACAACTCCAGAATTTGTTGGAAATCCTAGTGGATGGACTACTGGAACAAATTCGAGAAGCCACCCGACAGGAACCTGAACAATTCATGCCATTGCTCGGCACCCTTTTTCTTTTCATCCTAGTATCTAATCTTCTGTCGGTGGTACCAGGGTTTAAACCCCCAACAGGCTCACTTTCCTCAACTTCAGCTCTAGCGCTTATAGTCTTTTTTGCTGTCCCCTACTACGGTATCCGCAAGTACGGCCTTAGAAAGTACCTAAAAGGGTACCTACAACCTACTCCCTTTATGCTCCCGTTCAACATACTGGGCGAAGTAACTCGTACCTTTGCCTTAGCCGTACGTCTTTTCGGCAACATAATGAGCGGCTCAATGATGGGAGCCATATTACTGATTCTTGCCCCACTCTTTTTACCCGTGATCATGCAGCTTCTAGGATTACTCATCGGCGTAGTCCAAGCATATATCTTTGCGGTCCTGGCAGCGGTTTTCATTGCTTCGGGATTGCAAGCTCACGAACAACCAAAGGAGACATAATATGGACACCCTCGGTTTAGTCGCTATTGGCTCTGTCATCGGCGCGGGAATCTGCATGGGATTAGGGGCCATTGGCCCAGCTATAGGCGAAGGTATGGCCCTATCCCGCGGCCTTTCCTCCATTGCTCAACAACCAGATGAGACCAATACAATCGTCAAATTCATGTTTGTAGGCATGGCCATGGTTGAATCCACAGCCATATATAGCTTCGTGCTGGCCATGATTTTATTATTTGCCAACCCATTCTGGAACTATTTCTTGGACAAGGCCGGAGGATAGCCCGTGCTAATCGACTGGTTCACTGTTATCGCCCAAGGAATCAATTTCCTAATCCTGGCATGGTTGCTCAAACGTTTCCTATATGGCCCCATCATTGAAGGGATGAAGAAACGACAGCAGCAGCTTGCGAACGAACATGCAGCGGCTGAGGCGATGCGCACAGAAGCGGAACTTAGAGAACAAGAATTATCGCTAAAGCATGACGAACTGATGCAAAAAAGCGAAGCAATGTTAACGCAGATGCGCAACGACGTGGAGCAGGAACGTATCAATTTGCTTAATGAAACAAAAAAAGAAATAAAAACACGACATCTTGAATGGCAAAAAGCCTTAGAGCATGAACAGGCTAAACTTTCCGAATTGCTTCGAGCACGCATGGCTGAGAAGATCATCCAAACGACAAATAAAGTGTTGCGAGACTTAGCCGATGAAGACTTGAACTCCATTGCGATACTTAGATTCTTCAACAGCCTCCCAAACTCCTCTAGGATATCGGACATATGCGGTCCGGTAACAATCCGTACTGGCTTCCCATTATACGAGGAAGCCATAGCTAGAATCAAGGAAAGATTATTCAAC
Source organism: Pseudodesulfovibrio sp. zrk46 (assembly GCF_012516435.1). Lineage (NCBI taxonomy): Bacteria > Pseudomonadati > Thermodesulfobacteriota > Desulfovibrionia > Desulfovibrionales > Desulfovibrionaceae > Pseudodesulfovibrio > Pseudodesulfovibrio sp. zrk46. Next base: position 3,241,240 of record NZ_CP051216.1, on the reverse strand, counting down.
CTCAACCCAAAATCCGCCGAAGTTAAGACTACCGTAGACACAACCCTCGGATTCGGCATTACCATGCTGGTGGGTGACGTCAAATGGGAATGGAACTTAATCAGCTATCTAGATGAAATGGAAAGGGCGATCTTCGAAGAATTACCCAAGACAAAGGCGGAGCTATGAGCAAGGGATTTCTCGAATCAACCATAGAACAGGTCGTCGATTCCATGGAGCAAGGCATCAACAAGGTACATCCTGATCTCGAACCCGAGGAGATCGGACGTCTCACTTCCGTAATCCAGGGCGTTGCCATGGCCGAAGGAATGCGTTCGGTCCAGGCCGAGGAATTGCTACTGATCGGAGGTAAAGTACCTGGTGTAGCTCTAGACATCCTACCCGACACCGTAGGTATCGCTTTACTCGGACACAGTGAATCCCTCAGCGTAGAGGACGAAGTTGTTCGCACCCACAACGTCTTGAAAGTTCCAGTTGGCGACAATCTCATCGGACGTATAATAAATCCACTAGGGATACCGCTAGACGGGATTGGACCACCCACCATGAGTGAAAGCATGCCTGTTGAACGCGAAGCCCCACCCATCCTACATCGTGCTCCAGTAAATACACCTCTTCAAACAGGTATTAAAGTTATTGATACTCTCATTCCAATAGGACGGGGACAAAGGGAACTGATCTTAGGAGACCGCCAAACAGGCAAAACGGCTATTGCTTTAGACACGATCGTCAATCAAAAAAACAAAGATGTTATCTGTATTTACTGCGCCATTGGGCAAAGAGCCTCAAGCGTAGCGAGGGCAATGGCAGAACTACGCAAGCGTGGAGCTATGGACTACACCCTAGCTGTCGTAGTGGAAGGCGACTCTCCCCCAGGATTGCAGTTTATAGCTCCATACGCAGCCACGACCATGGGCGAATACTTCATGCACAAAGGGAAAGATGTTTTAATCGTATATGATGACCTGACACGTCACGCTCAAGCATACCGACAACTCTCATTACTTCTTCGTCGTCCGCCAGGGCGTGAAGCGTTTCCAAGCGACATATTCTATATACATTCTCGTCTGCTGGAGCGGTCCACCAGACTAAAGCCCGAATATGGCGGCGGGACTCTCACTGCACTTCCTATTATCGAAACAGAAGCACAGAACATATCCGCCTATATTCCAACAAACCTAATTTCCATTACTGACGGTCAAATCTATCTCAACCCCGACTTATTTCAAAAAGGCATTTTGCCTGCCGTGGATGTTGGGACATCCGTCTCCCGCGTGGGGGGACGCGCCCAAATGGAAGCCTACCGTAAAGTGGCTGCAGATCTCCGCTTAACCTACTCTCAATTTCAAGAACTAGAAGCCTTTGCTCGGTTTGGCACACGACTGGATACGGAAACACGCGCGAAGCTAGACCATGGTCACCGAGTCAGAGAGATTCTCAAACAGAATCGTTTTTCGCCACTCACTGCTGGGCAACAAGCAGCTGTGCTTCTTGCTGTCACCAGCGGACATTTTGACACAATTCTGACTTCAGATATCCATAAAGCTGAAAAGGTACTTCTAGCTAAATTAGAATCAAAACATGGCAGCCTCGACTTCCTGGCAAGCTCGCAGCCGGATGACGCTATCTGGGCAGATATCAATAGAGATATCGAAGGAATCGTGGAGGATATAGAATAGCATGCAATCCCTCGACATTCTCAAAAAAAGAATCAAAACGACTAGCGACCTACTCAGTGTGGTCAAAACTATGAAGAGTCTTGCCGCTGTAAACATCCGCCATTTCGAACAGGCAGCTCTTTCCCTAACCGAATACGCCGATGTCGTTGAAAAGGCATGGATTGTATTGTTTCAATCAGAAGGTATTATACTTCCCCAAAGCCGAGATTCCCATACCGTCATACTTGCTATCGGAACAGATCAAGGCATGTGTGGTCAATTTAACGAACTATCCATCCAAGCTGCACTGAGGCTAGGAAATGAAGCTCAATCTGCGGGATTTGAAGTAGCATTCTGGACCGTGGGCGACCGGATGAATGCAGGTCTCAAAAGCGAAGGCTACACTGCCCAACATCACTTTCAGGTGCCCGGCACCCTTGGTGGACTCGATCACTTAATCGGGGACATAATGCGCCATATGGCTGAATGGTACAAACACGCCCGGGGCCAATTCTACGTTGTACACAACGCTCAAAACAAATTGGAAGGATATGGCTCAATGCATCGACGAGTCCTGCCGCTTGATCGACAGTGGGAAGAAGAAATTACAGCTATACCATGGCCTAACAGATGTCTACCTCAAACAAATCTCCCCACAGACATCTTGTTTGCCAATCTTTTTGAACAACACATGTTCGTGTCACTCTATGGTTCTCTAGCTCGCTCTATGGCAGCAGAAAACGCCGCCCGCCTTGCCGCTATGCAAGCAGCAGAAAAAAATATTGAAGAAATGCAAATCGGACTCCGAGGAGAATTTCTTCAGACCCGCCAGACAGCTATCACCGATGAGCTACTCGATATTATCGGTGGAGCCGAGGCCATGACCAGCCCTTTTTAAGGTAAGGTTTACTCCCCACGTCCTAACTCTTTATTTGACAAGAAAACTAAACAAATCCAGACAAGCAATTAACATTTATTATCATACCAAGGTTTGAAATTTGCTTATAGATTCCAAAACACTGAATTGGAGGGCAAATCATTCCATGAATAATCCCAGTGCAAAACAAGCAATTGAAATCATCGACGACCTTGTGATCAAAACTTTAAACACGCAGAACGCCTTTGAAAGGGCAATAGAACATCTCCTCAAAGAGGCTGAACGCATAAGAACTAATGTAGACGATATCTACAAGCCCCTTTCTAGTGATCATTTGAGACAAATACTGCAAAATGTTTCCCTCATTATTCGAGAACTTGGGATGGTCGAAAAAGGGTTTGGGACATTACCAACTCAGCCACCCCACCCACAAATGACTTATGAAACAGAGATAGGGACGATTAAACAATAATAGCATTTGCTCTCTTGTACATGAGCCAAAAGGCCTTACGGTTAACCGTAAGGCCTTTTCATTTTTCTTGATTACTGTTGCTTATAGGATATCTGACTTGCAAGCAGCAGTCTCATCGATGTTATCGAATTCACTGTGTACCAACGTGGACATGGTAATATCCTTCCATATATCACGTATTGTCTGCTTCATTTTCTGTTGGCGACCAATATAGTGAGTGTGAAGCAATTCATGAGACTTCTGTGACAAAGGCCGTTCAAGAAAGTCATCATAGAGCTTCTGTACTAATGGGTTATTGTGAGACTGACGGTACTGAGATTTCTTATCTATTTTGTACAAGGTATCACGTCGCTTGAGCGCAAAGGGAAGATATGCTTTTTTGGAACGAAGATGCCCACCGCCGTCAACACAGCCCCCGGGACAAGCCATGACCTCGATGAAATCAAAGTCTGAACGTCCCGCCAGCACATCCTCGACAACAGCGCGCACACCTTTGAGACCATGGCACATAGCGAGTTTCACCTCTCCAATATTACCGCCGAGGTCCACCTTCGCAGAGCGAACGCCTTCAAAGCCTCGTAATGCTTCCACCTCTATCTCTTCAAGCTCCTTATCATTTACCGCATAATACATTGTACGAACAGCCGCTTCCATTACACCACCAGTCGTGGCAAAAATTGCCCCAGCACCAGAATATGCTCCCATATAAGGGTTGTCGAAAGTTGACGGTTCCAATGACTTGAGATCAATACCCTCACGCTTAAGAAGACGGGCAAACTCACGAATCGTAAGAACGACGTCTACATCCCTCATGCCATCCTTCTTGAACATACCACGCCCAGCCTCATCTTTCTTGGCAATGCAAGGCATGATGGAGATCACACGCACCTTTGACGGATCGATATCCATCTTCTCGGGCAAGTAAGTTTTAGCGATAGAACCAAAGCACTGCTGCGGCGAACGGGTTGATGACAGATGAGGCAGGATTTGTGGATAGTGCTTCTCTGCAAAATTGATCCATGCAGGACAACAGGATGTGAATAGCGGTTTATTGCCTTCGCCATGCTTCTTTAAAAGCTCGGTGCCCTCTTCCATGATGACAATATCAGCAGCAAAATTAGTATCCAGCACAACATCCGCACCAATGGCACGAATTGCAGAAATTACTTGCCCTTCCACATTGGTGCCAGCCGGGAGACCAAATTCCTCCCCGAATCCCACACGAATTGCAGGAGCAAATTGAAACACAGTGACCACATCTGGATCATAGAGATAATCAACAACTGTTTCGGTCTCGTCTTTCTCTCCCAGAGCACCAGTCGGACATACCAATACACATTGCCCACAGCTAACACATTCACTTGATCCTTGGGTCATACCTTGACGTACTCCGACCCCAGCTCCAGTACCGCGTCCAGCCATGACTAATGCGTCTACCCCCTGTCCATCTCGACAGATTTTGACGCAACGATAGCAACGAATGCACTTACCCATATCTCGAACAAAGCCTGGGGCTGTTTCATCCACTTCTCGATCAGCATTTTCCGGCTCATAGTACCGGGACTTTTGAAGTCCTACGAACTGAGCGACATCTTGCACTTCACAACTGCCGTGACGAACACAGGTAGCGCATTCCTGATCGTGATCAGCCAAAAGCAACTCTACCTGAAGGCGCTGCATTTCTCTCACTTGACGAGTTCGAGTGAATACCTCCATCCCTTCAAGAATTGGTGTATTACAGGCTGTAACTATACTGCCTTCTTCCTTGCCGTCATAACGAATCTCTACCAAACAGACACGACAAGTGCCTGGCTTATGATCAATATCCGCCAATTCGCATAAGGTTGGGATATAATGCCCACTTCGGCGTGCAGCTTCGAGAATCGTTTCGTTCACTTCCAGTGATATTTTTTTTCCATTGATATATGCGTACATGATCGACTCACTTTGCTGGTTTAGGCGCAGCCTTCAGGAATAGGATACTCAGTGACTAGTGCGTAAAGACGATAACAACGCAAACATCGTCCAGCCTCATGGTACGCTTCCTCGGGAGTAATCGTCTGCTCTACCTCGTTAAACAAAGTCTTCCGCACTTCCGGATCCATTTCCTGTATGGGAACACGGTAGAGATGCTGAACGGGAGTCCCAAGCCACTCGTCGGTCATTGTTTTGTATTTATTAATGATCTGGCGCATACGACTTCTGGGGAAGAAGCGGATTCTACCCAGTTGTAGGTAGTCATCAATAGAGCGAGAGGCTTTAAGACCATGCGCCATGGCATGAATCAAAGTGGAAGGGCCTAGTTGGCAGTCACCACCAGCAAACACTCCTGGGCGAGAGGTAGCCAAGTTAGAGCCATCCACATCAATACAGCCCCACTTATTTATCTTCACACCATCATTAGATTTAAAACAATCTCCTGCAACCCGCTGACCTATTGCCGGAACCACGGTACTAGCAGTTAGGACATATTCTGTTCCAGATTTCGCTTCCACCCCTCGACGCCCGCTTTGATTCGACTCAGTCTGAATCATTTCAACAAGTTCAACACCAGTAACGTTTCCATCTTTGGACAATATTCGGGTAGGATTGGTCAGAAAATGGAATTGCACCCCTTCCTTTTCGGCAGCCTCTATTTCCTCATGATCCGCAGGCATATCTTCCATGGTACGACGATAGACCAGATGAACATTCTCAGCCCCCATACGCAAAGCAGAGCGAGCGCAGTCCATGGCGACATTTCCACCGCCGACGATGACCACGTCACCAGAGAGTTCCATGTCCCCTCCTCCCTCAACGTGGTCATGAACACGGAGCAAAAATTCGATTCCAGGTTCATACCCAACAAGAGAAACGTCTTCACCATCAACATTCATTAAGCGGCCTTCGGAACAACCAAGAGCCAAAAATACTGATTTATAACCACGCTCAAAGAGTTCATTTACATCAAAATCACGCCCAAGTTTTTGATTATAGATGAACCTGCCACCAAGACGTTCAATAATATCTGTTTCTGACTTCAAGACGTCTTTTGGCAAACGATAACTGGGGATACCGATTGAAGCCATACCACCAGCTTCACCCATAGCCTCAAACACATCCACAGCATATCCCTTAAGCAACAAATGATAAGCGCAACTGACACCTGCGGGCCCAGCACCCACGACAGCGACTTTGAGATCGTCCGGCTGATGTTCAGGGATCAGCTCTTTTGAAAAAAGGTCATCATTCATTACCTGCTCATGATCTGCCACGAAACGCTTTAGGGTCTTGATTCCCACCGGCTCGTCCACCATGGAACGCTGACAGGCCATCTCACAAAATCGAACGCAAACACGACCACAAGTAGCAGCCATAGGATATTTCTGAAGGATAACACCCAACGAATGAGAAGGCTTACCATCCTTAATATAGTCGATATAACGAGGCACATTCACTTTGGCAGGGCATGCTTCGATGCACGGCGACGTTACATATGTCATGGTATGCTTGGCCGGTAGCAGATATCTATTTTGCTCCAACTGATCGCGAAAATGCGTCAATGCAGCTAGCAGGGCATTTGTACAGGACTGCCCGAGACCACACATAGACGTATTATGTACGTGATTAGCAAGCATCTCGACCTCGTCCAATACAGCATTTGTATCATCGATCTGCATATCCTCTGAGCGCAATCCAGCCAACCTGTCCCTAATCAGGCGGGTCCCCATGCGACATGGAGTACATTTGCCACAAGACTCTTCCGCAGCTTTGTCCATATACAGCCATAAAGCGTCGAGAAGACTTGCATCAGGAGAAAACACGAAAAAACCCCGATCCCCAACAAATGTGTTGATCGGGTTGCCCTGATTAAATGCATCAAACTCAGCAAACTCTGGATTTTCTTCAATCTCAAAGAGGTTTTTACCGCGATTATCAGTGATCTCTCCGCCCCATACACCATAAACAACTCGTGCCATTGATTCTCCCCTAAAAAATTACGTAGTCTTTGATGGTCGCAAGGGCATACATGATCTGCTTCGAGAATGGAAGGAAGAACGCATTCTATTAACATGACACACAATTTTCTAACTAATAAAACCCCATTAAAATCATACAATTCAGACAAAATTCTCGACATTACCCTTTTTTTCACATAGTAGCAACTTCTTAGATCTTTTTAAGGGGGGAATGATGGATATCCTTTTAGGACAACCATCAAAAAGGCACGGAAGTTGATCAACAAAACAACATAACCCACTGCTGTGCCATGCCGTGGGTATTTCTTTATAATATATACATTTTTAATACGACTGAAGATCATTTACTGTTTCACGTCACCCCCTTGCTAAGACACGTTTTTTAGATTAATAGCTAATTCGTGTTACATTTTAATCTTTCGTAACAACACGAAAGATATTGTTTGAGGTTATAGAGCCAATCATATTTTTTATGATCGGCCAGTCTTCAATCAACCCGAGCAAGGAGGAAACTATGCTTGAGATCGAAGGCATCAGCTACCAAAGCAACGCACCCAAAGGCGTAGATCCGGACGAGATCTTTTTCGTTCAGGTCGATGCAGACAAGTGTGAAGGCTGCGGTGAATGTAATTCGGCCTGTCCCACCGGGGCAATCCAACCCATCAATGATGATGACATCCACGGAGTCATCGACACGGCTGCCTGCGTAAATTGCGGTCAGTGCCTGGCAAACTGCCCGGTCGGCGCAATCTACGAAGGCGTATCCTATGTTGACGAGCTTTTCGAAAAACTGAAGGATCCCAACACAGTCGTGGTATCTATGCCTGCTCCAGCCGTTCGTTACGGTCTGGGCGAATGCTTTGGTGCCCCCACAGGCACCTATGTCGGCGGTAAGATGCACGCAGCCCTTCGCAAACTTGGCTTCGACTACATCTGGGACACCGAGTACGCTGCAGACGTGACCATCATGGAAGAAGGCACCGAACTTCTTACCCGCGTCAAGGAAGGCGGCAAGGGCAAACACCCTCTGCCCCAGTTCACTTCTTGCTGCCCGGGATGGATCAAGTTCGTTGAGTCTTACTACCCGGACCTGCTTCCGAATCTGTCCACCTGCAAATCCCCCGTGGCTATGCTGGGCACACTTGCCAAGACTTACGGCGCTAAAGAGACCAAGACCGACGCCAAGAAGATCTACACAGTCTCCATCATGCCTTGCGTCGCCAAGAAGTACGAAGGCTTGCGTCCTGAGATGAACCAGAGCGGTCATCGCGACATTGATGCCACCATCAACACTCGTGAATTGGCATACATGATCAAGAAGGCCGGTATCGAGTTCAATGGACTGAAGGATGAGAATCCTGATCCTGTTCTTGGTGAATCCACCGGTGCAGCTACCATCTTTGGTACTAGCGGCGGCGTAATGGAAGCAGCTCTTCGCCTCGCGTACGAGGAACTCTCCAACACCAAACTTGCAAACCCAGATATCAAGGTTGTTCGTGCACATGAAGGCATCAAGACTGCTGACGTAGAAGTGCCCAACTTCGGCACTGTGAAAATCGCTGTCGCCAGTGGCCTGCAGAACGCAGCAAAGCTGTGCGACGAAGTTCGTGCCGGCAAGTCTCCCTACCACTTTATCGAAATCATGACCTGCCCTGGCGGTTGCGTTAACGGTGGTGGTCAGCCTCTCGATCCGGAAATCCAGGCCTCCCGCTTCCGTAGCACGGTCGCCAAGATCAACCGTCGCTTCAGAACCCGCAAGCCCACCGCTTAAGGAGGAATGAGAGATGAAATTCAACAGACGTAACTTCTTGAAAGCAGGCGCAGTGATGGCTGGTTATGCCGTCCTCGGTTTCAACGTCACCAAAGAGGCAGTTGCTGCCGCCATGGAATTTGTGGCTCAGCGCCAACAGTCCGTCTACGCAGCCGACGCCAACCCCAAAATCTACAAGCTTCGCAAGTCCCAGGACAACCCTATGGTCAAGAAAATTTACGACCACAAAGACGGTTTCCTGCATGAAGGCCCCTGCGGTCATGAGTCTCATCATCTTCTGCACACCCACTATGTGGATCGCAGCAAGAAGCTGGAAGCACTCAAGGCCAAGGGCGTTGAGCTTGCTCTCTAATTAAATATACACTCCGACCTGCGGCAAGGATGCCATTCTGATCCAAGGGCCGGAAGACTCTCCCCCTCTCCGCTTCTAGCGGCACATTATCTCCCAGCATTTCAGTACATCACCCCTTTTGTGATACTTTTTCTAATTTAGTATGCAAAACATGCTACTTTTTTCTTGATCATGCGAAAGTATTCACATATACCCAGTCTTCAGAACACCTCCGTATATTCGGAGTTATCTACCTGCGGGAAGGGTTCGCCTAACCCCAGGGTGGAAGCCCGCTTGAGACAGCCTGCATTTTCAGGATTCACCATTTGTCGAGGGTTCCTGCCTTGTGTTCCCACACGTAGATAGCCCGGGGAGTGCTACCCCGGGCTTTTTCATCTTTATGGACCTTCGACCAAATAAAGGGAAAACGCATGGACAAACGACTCGGCATCATCGGCATCTTCATTCAAGACAGGAACGAATCCGCACCAGCGGTCAATAAAATTCTCGGTGAGAACTCTGATATTGTAGTTGGCAGAATGGGCATCCCTTTCCGTGAAAAAGAGGTCAACTGCATTAGTCTGATCATTGAAGCTACGACTGACGAACTCGGCGCAATGACTGGCAAACTCGGTATGCTTAACGGCGTCAAAGTAAAATCACTTCTTGCTTAACGGAGACAACCATGAAGAAAAACAGCACACTTAGTCAGGGACTGACAAATTTCATTGATGAAGAATTGATTTTCGAAGAGATTGCCAAGGCTGAAAACCCCAGCCCTAACCTAGTTCGCGAAGTTCTCAACAAAGGTCTTGAACGTAACGGCCTTTCTCCTTTTGAAACTGCCGTTCTGCTCAAGAATACCGACCCCGAACTTGATGAAGCGATTTTTGAGACGGCCATGTCCATCAAACAGGGCATCTATGGCAACCGACTCGTTCTTTTTGCCCCTCTTTATATTACAAATGAATGTGGCAACCAATGTGAATACTGCGGTTTCAATGCGAAGAATCGGGATTTGGAACGCCGCACACTCAACAGTGATGAAATCCGCGCCGAAGTCGAGGTACTAGAGAATCAAGGACATAAGCGCCTTCTGCTCGTATACGGTGAACACCCCAAGTACGATGCAGACTGGATTGCTCAGACTGTACGTGACGTATACTCTGTCACCACTGACAAAAGTGGTGAAATTCGAAGGGTTAACATCAACTGTGCACCGCTGGACGTAGCAGGATTCCGCAAAATCCACGAAGTAGGTATTGGCACCTATCAGTGTTTTCACGAAACATACCATCGTGAGACATACGAAAAGCTGCACACGGGCGGTCGCAAAACGGATTACCTGTGGCGTCTCCACGCAATGCATCGAGCCATGGAGGCAGGCATTGATGACGTTGGCATGGGAGCACTCTTCGGACTTTATGATCCGACCTTTGAGGTCCTCGGCCTGCTCCATCACGCAAAACAATTGGAACGCGATTACGGCGTCGGTCCCCACACGATTTCTTTCCCACGCCTTGAACCGGCGCTTGGAGCAGAAATTGCTTTTAATCCACCCCACCCGACCTCCAAGCACGACTTCAAAAAAATCGTCGCTGCCCTACGTATAGCGGTACCATACACTGGACTTATTCTGACCACCCGCGAAAATGCAGAATTTCGCCGCGAACTCATTGAGGTGGGCGTTTCTCAGATCTCGGCTGGATCTCGCACATATCCAGGTGCATACAGCGATCCAGAGTACGATCGTCCTGATGTTCAGCAGTTCTGTATCGGTGACAACCGTAGTCTTGACGAGATCATTCTCTCTATCGCGGGGGAACACGGCTACGTGCCTTCCTGGTGTACTGCTTGCTACCGTATGGGGCGCACTGGCGAACACTTCATGGAACTTGCTAAGACGGGTTTCATTCAGGAGTTTTGTCTTCCTAACGGATTATTAACCTTCAAGGAATACCTTGAAGACTACGCATCCGATGAAACAAAGGCAGCAGGTAACGCCCTGATTCAACGCGAAGTAGAGGCCTACGACGATCCAAAGAGAAAAAAGATACTCATGGACCGTCTAGCCCGAATGGAAGCAGGCGAACGAGACTTGTACATCTAGGACAAGACCATGACTACACACGACGCCCACACACGCCGCGAACGCGACGCGCTAGGCGAATTGGATATCCCCGCAGGGTCTTACTTCGGTATTCACACCCTGCGGGCGATACGAAACTTTCCCTTTTCGGGATATAGCCTCCGCTTCCCATTCATCAAAGCATTCGCGCAAGTAAAACAAGCATGCGCAGCGACTAACTCTTCCCTAGGTTATCTGAATGATGCCGAGAGCAATGCCATTATTAAGGCCTGTCGCGAAATGGAAAACGGAAAACTGCATGATCAAATTGTAGTAGACGCTTTCCAGGGTGGCGCAGGGACATCCACCAATATGAACTTCAATGAGGTTATCGCCAATCGGGCAGAAGAGATTCTCGGCGGCAACCTCGGAGAATACGAAAAGGTCCACCCCATCCATCATGTTAACATGCACCAATCTACGAATGACGTGTACCCCACGGCTTTGAAAGTTGCGTGCCTATCTCTCCTCACGGAATTGGAAAGCAAAGTTTCCAAACTCCAAGAAGTTCTCCAAGCCAAGGAGCACGAGTTCCGCGACGTGACGAAAGTAGGACGTACAGAACTAACAGACGCTGTTCCCATGACTTTGGGCATGACCTTCGGCGCATTTGCAGACGGGGCTGCCCGAGACCGTTGGCGTATATTCAAGAGCAGAGAACGCATCAAAAAAGTCAATCTCGGTGGCACAGCTATAGGCACCGGGCTTGGCGCTCCACGCGACTACGTCCTCAAAGTCACAGAGAATTTGCGCCACATCTGTGGTTTGCCCGTTTCTCGCGCAGAGAACTTAGTTGATGCAACTCAAAACATGGACTCTCTGGTAGAAGTCTCAGGCATGCTCAAGGCATACGCGTCCAATTTGATGAAACTCACTTCCGATCTTCGACTCCTTTCTAGTGGTCCAGCCACCGGTTTCGGTGAAATAACCCTGCCCCCTCTTCAAACAGGCTCTTCAATTATGGCAGGTAAAGTGAATCCGGTTATGCCTGAAGCCGTCACTCAAGCATCCCTTCAGGTAATGGGAAATGATCAAACAATAGCCATTGCTGCTGGTATGGGGCAATTGGAACTCAACCATCTCATGCCCCTTTTAGCGCATACCATGCTGGAATCGCTCACCTTACTCATTAATGCCACAGAAGGTATATCTACCCACTGCATCCCTGGGATCACAGCGAACCGAATGCGCTGTCTCAATCATGTTGAAAGAAGTAATACCTTAGCAACAGTTCTCGTACCTGTTCTTGGATATGCCAAGGTAGAAGAGTTAGTTGCAACCGCTCATAAATCCCAACGCACAATCCGCGAAGAAATAGTTCATCAGGGCATCGCCTCCCAAGAAATTATCGATGAACTACTGTCACCTAAACGCCTTTGCAAACTTGGCTTCACGCCTAATGAATTTGACGAGATAAGCAACTAATGAAACTCACCGCAGGACTTGCTTCCTTCAATCTGCCGGAACTATTCGGTAACGCATCAAAACGCATCATATTGCATGCTGCTATTTATGGCCCCTTCGCTCAATCAAAGCCTCACAGAAGAGCTTTGGCCAAAGCTTTAAGTAAAGATTCCTTCGCACGCCTCGATATCATAGCTTTAACTAAAAGCGGTACACAGTCTTGGCGATCAGATTTTCTCAATACATTGAGAAATGGAGCGTCGGAAGAACAGAAATTAAGAGAAATCCAAGCCTCAGATGACTTTTTAGAAAAGCTGCAGATAGCCTGTCCGACAAAAGTATTCGTTCACCCCCTGACTGCGTTGCCATGCCAGCCCATTATCATAGTGGACAATACAATCGTCTTCGGACAATACGCCCATTGCGGCATCTTCGCTCCACAAGGTTTTTGGGGATGTGTTCAGACCGATGTGAAAGCTTTGCTTGAGTGGAGGCAACAAGGAGTTACGCCTACATATGCCACAGATACCGAAGTCGCAGCATACAGACTCATCTGCGAATGCCTCAACGCAATGAAGTGTGAGGTGCATCAATGCATCATTTAAGCCGCAATGATATTCAGGCATATCTTGAAGGCCGAAACGATGAGGCACTTTTCGCTCTAGCTGCCGCTGAGAAGAAACGTGTCTTCGGTAACGACATATTCATCCGTGCTGTCATCGAATTTTCTAACCATTGCAATAAACGTTGCCAATATTGTGGATTACGTTCACCAAACAAAGAAGTCGCCCGCTACCGCATGCCTATTGAGACCATGTTGGACGCGGCAGAAATCGCAACGCAAAACGAAGTGGGAACCATTGTTTTGCAATCCGGTGACGATTTTCGATACACGACCGAGGATATTGGTGAATTGGTTAAAAGAATTCGAGAGCGCCACGATGTCGCCATTACTCTATCCGTGGGGGATCGAGGGATAGACGAATACGCTTATTGGAAAGATTGTGGCGCTGATCGCTGCTTGGTGAAACTAGAAACCACGGACTCTGATCTTTACGCTCAATATCGTATGGGCGAATCCTTTTCTCAACGGCTGGAGCGAGTGGATGCCTTACGCAAGCAGGGGTATGAAGTGGGCTCCGGTATTATCGTAGGCCTCCCAGGCATGAACGTAGAAACCACGTTGAACGATATTCTCTTTTTATCAAATCTCGATTTGGACATGATTGCGGCTGGCCCCTTCGTTCCGAATCCGCTGACACCGTTCGCCAACGATAATCCTGGAAGCATCAGCCTATCTCACCGTGTAACCGCTCTGCTACGCCTGCTAAATCCTGGCTCTAATATACCAGCAACTTCAGCTTTGACAGCATTACGTCATGAAAGCCAAGGAGAAGCTCTGTTACGTGGTTGTAATGTATTAATGCCCTCCATGACACCTGAGGAGCATCGCCGAGACTATAACATTTACCCAGGTAAAAACCGAACACATGCTACAGCGACGGCATCGCTCGCCGCCGCACGCAATACGATTGAATCACTTGGCCTTGTGCCGTCATCCTCCAAAGGATTTTCCAAAAGGATCAAATAATGAGCACCAAAGCCCCTCGAGGTGTGCGTCTTGTCATCGCACTAGCCGGTCGACGCAACGCAGGCAAATCCTCGCTAATAAACGCCATCACCGAACAAGAAATTGCCATTGTATCTGACCATCCTGGCACTACCACTGACCCTGTTGCAAAGCAGTACGAGCTACTGCCTCTAGGTCCAGTCACTTTTTACGATACGGCTGGGCTTGATGACGAGGGAGAGTTGGGTGAATTACGCATTAAAGCTACCCGCCGAATACTCTGGCGTTCCGATGTAGCTGTAGTCGTTGTCTCAGACCAAGGTATAACCGACTATGAGAAAGATATAATCAACGAAATCTATGAACTGGAAATCCCTTTCCTCATTGTCTTCAACAAATGCGATTTAACATCCCCCAAGGCCTCAGATATTGCCTTTTGCACAGAAAACGGCATCCGTCACATTATTACATCAGCAAAAGAGTTGGTGGGAGTAAATGACGTAAAAGAAGCTATCATTGACATCGCCCCCCCCGAGATCAAACGCGCCCCTGTTCTTGCTGGAGATCTTATTAGCGAAGGGGACTGGGTTGTCTGTGTAGTTCCCATCGACTTGGCTGCCCCGAAGGGACGCCTTATCCTACCTCAGGTGCAGGTACTCCGTGAAATTCTTGACTGTGACGCCATTGGTATCACGGTCAAAGAGCGTGAGATCGACGAGGCCATTTCTAATCTTCACCGCAAGCCAGCATTAGTCATTACAGACTCCCAAGTCGTCATGAGTGTTGCTGGAGATGTACCTGAGGACATCCCACTCACAACTTTCTCCACGTTGTTTGCCCGCTATAAGGGTGATCTTACGCGATTGGTAGAAGGCGCTGAAGCCATTGACCAATTGGAAGATGGTGACACTATCCTAATGGGTGAAGCATGTTCTCATCATGCCGTAGCCGATGATATTGGCCGAGTAAAAATCCCACGGTGGCTATCCCAGTACACAGGCAAAGAATTGAATTTCGAATTCTACTCAGGCCATGATTTCCCAGAAGACTTAGAGAGATTTAAACTCGCAATCCACTGTGGAGCCTGCATGATCAACCGTACGGAAATGCTACGAAGAATCAAAGAATGTAATCGTCGGGGAGTGCCAGTCACCAATTACGGCGTTGCTATTTCCAAACTGCAAGGGGTCTTGGATAGAGTATTAAAGCCCTTCAATCTGAGCTAAAAAAAGGCCTTACGGAATCCGTAAGGCCTTCTTACATTATTTAAACATCACTGCATCTATTTCCAAACGCTTTAATATCTTTTGCAAAGCAACCCTTGAAAGCCCACTTCGACGAGCGGCCTCAGACACATTGCCGTGCGCTTGAGTAAGTAGTTCTTCTACATAGGCACGAGTAAAATCGTCGACAACCTTTTCCTTCGCATCTTTATAGGGGGCAAGCCCTTGTGCTCCGCTCTCAGGGACACCATCTAAACCTTCTACTAATCGGATATGCGCCAATTCAATGGTGTCACTTGGAGAGAATACAGCCAACCTACGAATAAAATTTTGCAACTCTCGAACATTACCCGGCCAAGGTTTAGCAACCAAGCAAGCCACCGCGTCCGGAGTGATTTCCTTGGGTGAAATCTTCATCTCATCACAAGCGCTTTCAAGGAAATGATGAGTAAGCATGGCAATATCCTCACTTCGCTCACGCAAAGCAGGAACATTAAGGTTGAGGACGTTCAATCGATAATACAAATCCTCACGAAAACTGTTATCTTTAATTTTGTCTTCCAATGGCTGATTGGTGGAAGCAAGGATACGGACATCAACTGGAATGGTTTTGCTTGAGCCTACAGGTCGGATCTCCCCTTCTTGCAAAGCTCTCAGAAGTTTTGTCTGAATCCCCGGAGAGATATCACCAATTTCATCAAGCAACAAAGTTCCACCATTAGCAGATGCAAATATTCCCTTACGATCACGATCTGCTCCAGTAAAAGCTCCTTTCACATGACCAAAAAGTTCACTCTCCAATAGCTGATCAGGAATGGCCGGGCAGTTTACCGTAAGCATAGGCTTGTTGCGTCGCTTGCTCATTTTATGGATAGTTCTAGCAACTAATTCCTTACCGGTTCCTGATTCACCACGAATCAACACTGTATAATCTGATTCTGCAACAGCCGCCACACCATCCTTTAGACGCCTTATTGCATAGCTATCCCCCACTAACTCATTGGGCCCACAATACTGCTCCACCATTTCCTGCAACCTAGCATTATCACGCAACAACGAACTCCGTTCCAGACCTCGTTGAATAACTTGAAACAGTTCACCCGATTCTACAGGTTTGGTAAGGAAATCGTAAGCTCCAATTTTCAAGGCATCTACTGCTTTTGCGACTGTTCCATATGCCGTCAACATGACCACGCTTAACTCTGGATGAGCATCTTTTGCAGCTGTAAGCAAAGAAACCCCATCCATACCTGGCATATTCAAATCGGTGAGCATGAGTCCATAATAATCCCGTTGCAATTCAGCCAAGGCCTCTTCACCTGAATGAACAGCTTTAATACGCTCCTCAGGGTATTGACGTCCAATGAGTCGAGCCATTCCAACTGCAAAATCCTTTTCATCGTCAACAAGAAGAATGCCTACTGATCGATTCATTTTCCACCCCCGACATTTCTCTCGCGATTCACCGGCAATCGAATGAGAAAGACTGCGCCATCGTCTGCTTCAACATCAATGCTGCCTCCCATCTCTTGAACCAATCCGTAGACTACTGCCAAGCCAAGTCCGGTCCCCTTACCCACTTCCTTGGTCGAAAAAAACGGATCAAACAATTTCTTGCGATCTCCTTCGGCGACTCCTGGCCCATTATCCGCAACCTTAATTAACAACACGCTCTCTTCATCCCCCATAGATGCTGACACTTCAATTCGGCCAATTCTTGCTTCCACAGCGTCTAAGGCATTTTTAAGCAAATTAGCGAATATCTGTTCCACTGATTGTTCATTAGCAATTATCTGCGGTAAAGAATCGGCAACATCTGGAATGATCTCAACGCCCTTTTTCTCAGCCTGAACACGGAAGATATTCACTGCATCTGTTAGTGCTTTGCCGATATCAAGCCTAACAGGCTCTACACGCTTTGGCCGTGCAAAGTTAAGCAGCTCCTGAAGCACGTTCTCTGCTTGAGAAGCGTGCTTAATAATAATCTCTGCATCAGGAGCAATTTCTTGTCCTGCCTCTGCTCCTTTCAACAGTTCTGCATAGCATTTGATTACACCCAACGGATTATTAATTTCATGAGCAAGTCCTGCTGCCAACTGCCCGACTGTCGCAAGTTTCTCACTTTGCTGCATGGAGGAAAGCATCTGTTTTTCCTGTGTTACGTCACGAATGTAAACAACAGCTCTCCCTTCCTGTTCTTCTCCTTCGGCAACAGGAAAAACGGAAATGGCAAAAGAACGTCCATCCTCCACCACAACATCACGGGACATTGGCTCTGTGAGTTCAAGGGCAACTTGTATTGGACAATCGGCCAATAAGCCGTTCTCTCTGAACAGGCTCAATTCTTTACCTTCATCCAAAGCACCACCAAAGGACTTAGCCAATTCACGTGCAGCCTCATTTGCGAGCACCACACTACACATCCCATCCATAAGAAACAAAGGATCACTAATCCCTTCGACTATCGCCTGAAGCATATCTTTCTGACGCAACAAGTTATGCAAAGCAGTCAAATTTTCCATAGCAATGCCAAGCTGCTGCCCCAAGGCACGAAGTACATTTCTATCCTGCTCGGTTATACGAGCCCCTTCATCCCAACTGATCGATAGAATCCCTTCAGATGCAGCATCAGATGCCCCCACCGGGATATATGCTCGACCAGATTCATAATAGGGCCTGCATTCGGTAAGAATTTCCTTCCAGTTATCAGGCAACGTTGGTTTAGAGCCTTCATCCGGCCACGTATAAAATGTCTGAGAAGCGAGCATACATACAAAGCCGCTCTCTCTTGCCTGAAAACGTTTAACAATTAATGGCAAAGCATATCGCCACATTTCACGACGCGAATTACTTTTATTTAACCCATCAAGTAGTTGAACAAACAGTCCGACATCAGAGCGTCGTTCTTCTGCTTCAAGTTGTAGTTCTCCTGTACGCACTTCAACCATTTGTTCCAGATTTTCCGAATGCTGGCGAAGTTGATGATGCATTTCATGAACATGGTCACCAAGCTCTTCCAAGCCTTGAACCACTTCCTCAATCTCATCCCCATGTTCCAGTTTTTCTAATACTCCTATCTCAGCGTCTTCTTTGAAAAGCATGCGAAATTTTCGAGTCAACCTTCGAAGATTGGTCATGATCAATTTATTAAAAAACATCTGAACCAAGGCAAAAAACAACAACATGCCACCACCATATAGCGCAGCATACCCCACAGTGGCATCACGAATCTGACCAACAGCTCCTTCAACAGGAACGCCGACCACCACCAGCCCGGCAACTTCGTCTAGCTTATGACCGAATCCACGCTCACGACCATACCGGTCAAGTAGAACAGGCGGAGAGTCCTGAGGAACTCCATGGCAGGTAAGACAAGAAGCGCCGAAAACTACCGGACGAGCCTTAATAAAGTATTCCTTGCCCTCAACTTTACGATACCCTTCCCATGATTCGCCACCTGGATGAGCACGGAAGTAATCTAACAGTTCTTTCTCTTTTTCGTTAACCTCGAAAAGAGGATTACGTGCATTCTCCGCCACGCGACGATAATAGTATTCTGAGTGAGCCAGATTAAGACGATCCATTATTGCACGAGATATATATGAAGAAGACATAGCCTCGATAATGAACTCATCTTCAGGAAGTTCCTCGTACATTTTAGGACGAAGCACTTCGCGCACATACTGTTGTACACTAGAGACTTGGCTAAACACCAAGTCAGCCTTGTCCTTTACCTGCGAATCCAGCAGTGAACTGAGATGGAAATATAAGCTCGACGCAAAGAATACGCCTAGAAAGAGGACAATAGTCCCCAGCCCTAGCAGGAACTTCGCCTGCAGATTCTTCGGTCCGAACGCAGCCATATATCACTCCGGGTATTTCGCCCTTGTTCTCGGTTCGCGCCACCGCAAACCGGTGGCAACACGTTCTTGAGCGTAACGCACTTTTCATTTTTTTAACAACCCACTGTAAAATAGTCATAAAAGTGCAAACTCAAGACTGCCGACTGCTAACACAAGTTAGCATATCTGAGAACAGACAAAAGCACGAACACAAATAAAAACAGAAACTTAAAAGCCATCTAGTTTTTGGCACAAGCCTTGCCTATAGGGGGGTACTGCACACAAATTAAACCCAATAAGGAGAGGTTTAGGTATGGCTCAAGCTAACGTCGGACGTCCCGACAATACCCCCACATGGATCATCAGTGGAATACTGCTGATCTTTGGTGTGCTCGTATCCTCGGGCGCACTGACCGGTCTTCTGACCACCTTCAAAGTCCACAAGGCTATCGGACTAATGGAAATCCTCGGCTTTGCAGGCGGTGGTCTCGGAATTATTACTGCACTGTTACGCCAGTCTCGCATGAACAAACCCCAGACCAATCTTGATGTCTTTGTTCTGGAGACAATTCCTGGGATCCTGTTTATCCTGGCTCTGGCCATGGGCATCCGCTGGTTCGCAGAACCTGCAATCAAGATGATGAGTTCGGCGCTGGTACCGGTACTCGGTTTCAAGATCTACAAGGTCCTGAACCTGAACTACGTTGTTCTCGGTATCATCGTCGGTATCATCATCACCAACTCCTGGGGCATCCCCAAATTCGCCGCATCCGGTGTTAAGACCGCACGTTTCATCCTGAAAACCGGTGTTATCCTGCTGGGTGCTCGTTACTCCTTCGCCGAGCTTGCCAAACTGGGCATGGTTTCCGTCTGGCTGATCGGCTTCTTCGTCCTTGGCACCGTGTTCTTTGTCCTGTTCCTCGGAAAAATGTTCAAACAGCCCAAATCCATGACCGGCGTTCTGTCCGCAGGCATGGGCGTTTGCGGTGTTTCCGCAACCGTTGCCTGTGCACCGGTCGTAAAGGCTAAGTGCTCCGAGATGGCTTACACCATCGGTACCATCCTCGGTTTCGGTATCCTCTGCATGTTCGCTTTCCCGACCATCGGTAAGCTGGCCGGCATGAACGCAACCCAGTTCGGCGCATGGGCCGGTACCGGCATCCTGAACTCCGCCCAGGTCGCCGCTGCCTGTCTCGCCTTTAACGCAGTGGACATCAAGACCCTCAAGGTCGGTGAGATCTTCAACATCACCCGCGTCCTCTTCCTGCCCGTCATCGTCTTGGTACTCGCCACTTGGTTCGGCAAGCAGACCGGTCAAAAGCTGTCATTCAAGGAAGTTGTCATTGACAAGTTCCCCATCTTCATTCTCGGCTTCTTGCTGCTCTTCATGCTGTCCTCCTTCGGCCTCTTCTCACCGCCTAGCCACTATAAGGGCAAATACCTCGACTTCACCTACAATCAGCGTACCGAAGTCACTCCCGAGGAGCTGACTGTCATCCAGAAAGCCCACGAAACTGGAATCCCGGGCCTGAAAGCAGAAGAACAAGCTGCATTCTCCGACCTGGTCAAACAGCACCAGATCGCCGGTAACTTCGAGGATCGTGAAAACAAGTCCAGATTCGACGAAACCGCTCGTGAACGCATGCGTGGCCTCGAATCCATGCTCGCTCGTGACAAAGGTGGCGAACTGACGCTTTCCAAGGACGTTAAGGGTGCAGTCAAGCACGCCATCAAGCAGGTCAAGAAGGAATCTAAGACCCTGGTTATCCTGACTGACGCCATGATCTGGTTCTTCGCATACGGCCTCATCGGACTCGGAATGCAGATCACTCGTAAGTCCCTCGCTCAGGCTGGCGGCTGGCCCCTCGTCATGGGTGGCATCTCCGGTGTTGCCAAGGCTAGCCTGTCCTTCATCGTCGTCATGTACTTCGTCAAGGACGTTGTCCTTCACTAAAGGAGAAATGAAATATGTCTATGCCTAGCGATAACGTTAAATGCGATGTTCAGCAGGACGATCAGTCTCAGAACGAAGAGCGCGCCCTGTCTGTTTTCAACTCGGAAAAGAACGAGGACCTCACGGCCCTCAGCTTCGCCCTCGTGGTCGTCTTCGTGGTGCTTCTGTTCACCAAGTGGATGGTCTAAACTAATAATAAAAACTCCCAACGGAGGGGACCTAGCGTCCCCTCCCACATCGGGTACACAAGAAGAATTTCGTCATGAAGCATATCCTACTCGCCACCCACGGAACGCCCGGAGCCCACAAGGCAGAAGTACTTACTCGCAAATGGGCCGACCAATACGGTGCCAAGGTCACCGTCCTCTCCATCATCAATGAAGCATGGGGAGACATGACCTGTGACGATTGGCTCAACACTTCCACCACGCGCAACAACTTCGGATCCTATGTCGCGAGTGAGATCGCTAAGGAGATCGAAGCAGTATGGTCCCGCGTGCGTAAGGATTTCATCGGCATAGAAGTCGACTTTCTCAGCAAGGGAGGAAAGCTCGAGGACGTGCTGGCTGAAGCTGCCGCAAAAGTCGGAGCCGACGTAGTGATCATGGGAGCTTGGCAGAAAAACCAGGCCCCCGGCTTCAAGGACCGCATTGAAAACAAACATCTGCATCCGCAGATCACATGCCCTCTGGTGGTGGCCCCATGACAACAGCATCCGAAGTAATCGATCGTAGAGACCGTGCTCATGCAGCCGTTGAAGACCTTCCACGTCCCGACGTCTGGATGGAAACAAGCCTGGCCTGGAACCCCAAGTTCTGGGAAAACCTCAAGTCCAAGACCCTGATGCGGCTAAATCCGCATTGGCACATCGAAAAGGACAGTGGTTCCGGATTCCCGGTAGAAGACGTCCTCGTAGAGTCTGAATTTAACACCAAGCCGTTGATGGCTTTTTCCGGAGAGACTTTTAAGGCAAACTTCCCAGAAATAGGCCTGACCATCTCAGCCCGCGCCTGCGAGGATGGAAAGAACACCGCCCTCTCCTTCAGCAAAGAGAAGGACAATTCCCCGGTCACCCCGGAGGACGCCGCCCGCACCATGCAATACTGGCTGCCCAGTATACGCGAATATTACCGGCTGTATGAAACCAATACTATCAAGCACCGCTACTGGCGCTTCTTCATGGACAAGATCATGTTGACCATGAACCCAACCCAACGCCGTATTTGTGGTTTCATGCTCAAACTCACCGTGCTCGAATGTTTACTCATCCTGATTCTCGGCGTTGGCTGGTTCTACTACGGAGGGTAAAGGAGACCATTATGGACCCCAAGATTCTTAGAAACATGTTTCGACACTTTTTCGTAGGCCTAGGAGCAATCACCTACCTCACCTTCGGCTTCACACTGGTTTACCAATACATTGGACTCGCCAACGACTGGCCTGGAGTCTTCCTGAGTGTAATCCACGAATCTTCAGGAGACTGGTGGCTGGATATAGATTGGGCTTCGCCAGTCCTCGTTGGAACCTTCTGTGCAACCACTCTTGCCGCGGCTCTATACGCAGCATGGAAACGCAATGATTTCGTCGAATACCGAGAACCGGAAGTACAGAGTCAATCCGGCTTCTAGGCCATCCTTCCCGGGGCTGAGCCCCCATCTGGCTCCGGGAACACTTTTCTTCTGCAAGAAAACCCCGTGAAGGTTGGCACTCCGGGGAAGTTGCGCTACCCTTTACCTAGACGCAATTCCCCGGAGCCTCCTCATTCTGCGTATCTCACTCCGCTTGTTCCCTGCTCCGTAAGAAATTGGAGATCACAATGTGGAGCGCCTTAGAGAACATCGCCTTA
This sequence comes from Pseudodesulfovibrio sp. zrk46, assembly GCF_012516435.1. NCBI lineage: Bacteria > Pseudomonadati > Thermodesulfobacteriota > Desulfovibrionia > Desulfovibrionales > Desulfovibrionaceae > Pseudodesulfovibrio > Pseudodesulfovibrio sp. zrk46. The sequence continues at coordinate 3,218,205 of NZ_CP051216.1, read as the reverse complement.
AGACAAAGCCTACCAGCTACCCTTGAGCCAGGACGCATCCTGTATGGAATACTCATCTCTCGGCAATTGTCTCAAGGACGCCACAATCTCAATCATCTCGGTATAAGAAACCTGACTCCGTATCTGCTAAAACAATTTTACAGCATTGATACTGACGCCTTCCTGCGATGGCAAAACGAATCGCGCTTCATTGTTTTACCGCCAACGAATGGATACACTTGGCCAAACAAAGAATGGCGAGGAGGGCTTATATTCCAGTACAATGATGAAATATCGCTAGATAAGTGGCTCAATGAAAAGACTCCATCCATGGCGTCGAAACTCACGATACTATCGCAACTCGCAGATCTGATAGCTCGCCTTCATCGTTCTGGAATATATCACCGCAATCTTTCCCCTGAAAAAATCACCATTAATAACAAATCAGTCACAATAACCGACTTTGGATCAGCGCGAAGCGAGCAATGGGATGATCTATGGGCGGATTCGAACTACTCACCCCAATATAGCGTTTATACGTCTCCCAATGGTCTACGTGGCCAACATCATGCACAAGCAGATGACGTGTATGCTCTTGGTGCCATTATTCATTATACTATTTCAGGCAAGCCCCCATTCACATCCATCACCTCTTTGCTCCGAGAAATAGCCCCAAACTTGATACATCCCACAAAACAACTGCCCAAAATGAATAGTCCAACCAAGGTCAACACTTTGGTTCACGCCTGTTTGGCTCCACTTCCCGAAGACCGCCCTACCATTCATGATATCATTTCCGTCCTGTCTGAATTCGGTGATCAATCAGTGAACGAGAACGAAATCATACATTTTCCCTCTTCACCGAAGATTGAAAGAGTTCGACAAAAGGTTATGGTTTTCATCAAAGACGATAGTCGAGCAGTCCATCTATTCAATGAGGCAATACGGTTGGCAAAAGGAACCCCTTCTCTATTCATGTTCGTCGGCTTAATCCCATCCAACTTACCCAGCGGACACATGGAAAGATTCAAAGGCAATCTGTTTCGCAAACTTAGCCATGGACTTCATAGAAGCAGAGAGGCCGGATTACAATGGAGCCTCCGTGTTCTGGATAATACCGACCCAATAAAAACTGCAGTGAACTTGGTCAGAATGTATGGCCCAGATATACTTTTAATTGGAAAAACCACACATAATCATAAGTGTTTTCATAATAATTTCCACTCACAATTGACATTGGAAGACGTTCCGATCAGGCTTATTTCCTAATCCATTTTATTTACATAACAGGAATCTGTCATGAACGAACTCGACTTTATCTGGAATGCACTAGAAGCCGTCCGAAAGTCCGGACCTTTGATTCTATCTGTAACGAACTATGTAGCAGCTAATCTCAATGCCAATGCTCTACTGGCCGTGGGAGCATCGCCCATTATGTCACACCAAGTCGCAGAGATTGAAGACTTGGTAACCATTTCCTCTGCTGTTGTCGTAAACATGGGCATTCCTGCAGACACACTACCTGAGGCTCTTTATCTTGCCGGCCAGTGCGCCAATACTATGGGTAAACCCTTAATCTTTGATCCCGTTGGGGCTGGGGCTTCCAGTTACCGAAATAAAGTCTGCAACAAACTTCTTACGACCTCTTCTCCCGACATTATTCGTGGGAATGCTTCTGAAATAATGGCCCTTGCCGGACAAAGTAGAGCAACAAAAGGTGTAGACAGTCTCCATGGTACGACTGAAGCGAGTTCTTCTGCCATTGAACTAGCAAAGCAATATAATTGCACTGTCTGTGTTAGTGGTGCCGTAGATTTGATCACCGACGGAAATAGAAGTTTATTCGTCGGAAACGGGCACTCAATGATGCCTCGCATCACAGGGCTGGGGTGTACAGCCACAGCCCTAGCTGGTGCTTTTGCAGCTGTCGTTAAAGACAAGGTCGATGCCCTTACCTCCTGCATGGCTATCTTGGGAATTGCAGGAGAAATTGCTGCTGAATCGTCCAACGGGCCTGGTTCACTCCAAATTGGCATCGTCGATAAGCTATTCAATATTTCCCGTGAAGAAATCGAAATGAAAATCAACCTTTCAATGTAATCTTTGATTTGTATCAAATAGAAAGGCCCGCTCCATTTGGAGCGGGCCTTTCACGTTTATGCAATGTCGCCTTTGCGGTTAGGCTGACTCGGCGGCTGGCTTGCCATTTACGACGTACTTGAAAACAAAGATGGCGAGAGCCACAAAAGCCCCCACGGCACCTGCAATCACAGCAGTGCCGTAATCCAAACCAAAACCAATCTTTGCGTTACTAATAAATGTAATGACAACAGCAGTCATGAAGGTCGCCGGAATAGTAGCAATCCAATGAAGCTTATCTCTCTGAGCCAGGTAGGCAGCAGCCGTCCACAGGACAAGCGCGCTGAGGCACTGATTGGAGAAACCGAAGTAACGCCAAATGGTAGAGAAGTTCTGGGTGGAAATAATATAACCCAGTACAAACAGAGGTACGGCAATCATCAAACGCTTGGCAACGGCACTCTGTTCGACCTTAAATGTCTCAGACACTATCAGACGGGTGGAACGGAATGCAGTATCGCCGCTGGTAATAGGCAGTACGATAACCGCAGCGATGGCTAAAGCACCTCCGATGGGGCCAAGGAGTGTATTAGACACTTCAGCTACAACAGCAGAGGGAGAGCCAGCTGCAATAACCGCGGAAAGAGCTTCCGGCGAATTATAGAAAGAAAGACCAACAGTGCACCAGATCAACCCAATAATACCTTCAATGATCATCGCACCGTAGAATACAGATCGTCCCTGACGCTCATTAGTAACGCAACGCGCCATCAGCGGAGACTGAGTGGAATGGAAGCCAGAGATGGCACCACAAGACAAAGTGATAAAGAGCAACGGCCAAATAGGCTTATCGCCAGGATGAACATTGTTCATGATATCCAGGTTCGGCAACAACTCATAGCCACCGAAAAGCATGGCTACAACCAGGGAGACGGTCATAGTCAACAGCAGTGCTCCGAGCAGCGGGTAGATACGGCCAATGATCTTGTCGATGGGCAGGATGGTTGCAAGGAAGTAGTAACCGAAGATGCAAGCGACCAAGATGCCAGTGTCGATCCCGGTTAAGCCATTGAGCAGCTTAGCCGGACTGAGAACGAAGACCACACCTACAAGCATAAGGAGCACAAAAGAGAATACGCGCATAACCTGACGGGCAGACATACCAAGATATTCGCCGACAACTTCCGGGATAGATGCACCATTGTTGCGCACGGAGAGCATACCGCTGAAATAGTCATGTACGGCACCAGCGAAGATGCAGCCGATGACAATCCAAACCATAGCAGCCGGGCCGTATAATGCGCCCAAGATGGGGCCAAAGATAGGACCGATACCCGCAATGTCCAGAACCTGAATAAAGATCAGTTTCCATTTGGGCATAGGCATGTAGTCAATCCCGTCCTCTAAAGCGATGGCCGGAGTGACTCGATTGGCGTCTGGAGCAAAAACCTTGTCCACGAATTTACCGTAGGTGAAATAACCTATAACGAGAGCGGCAATACAACCGAAAAAGAAAAACATGAAAATTCCTCCTAGAAAAATTAGACAGCCTTACGGCGTGCTTTCTCTCCTAGAGGATCTCATGATTTCAATTCTACGACTTCTGTCTGAATCACCCTTTCTTGAGACTGAAATGACAAAAATTATGTTTGAAAGAATTAGGTTTGATCAGGCACACGAAGCACAATTGTAGTTCCTGCCCCCGGTGCACTCTCTACATGAGGGGCAAAGTCGGAACCATAAATGTGCTCCATACGGCTCAAGCAATTACGCATACCAATACCATCTTGACGGGACCCAAGGCACTCACGGTTTAACACTCGCTCCAAAGTCGCCTCATCCATCCCCACTCCGTCATCGGCAACCGAGACTCGCAAAGAATCATCCTCACAGATGGCACGAATAGTCACGGTACCTCCCTGTTTTCGACCAAGGATACCATGACGAATTGCATTTTCCACTAATGGCTGCACAATGAGAGGTGGTATTGGCCAAGACTCACAATTCTCATCAATATCCATCTCCACTCGAACACGTTGGCCGAAACGGGCTTGTTCAATAGCAAGATAAGACCTCACCTGCTCCAACTCGTCACTTAGTGGGATAAAACCACGACTCAAATCGAGGTTTCGCCGCATGTAAAATGATAAGTCCATAAGTAACTCACGGACTTTCTCCGAATTAGTGCGACAAAAAGAGGTAATGGTGTTCAATGAATTAAACAGGAAATGAGGATTGATTTGTGCATGTAAACGACGAATTTCAGCATGAGCCAACATCTGTTCTTTAATCTGAATATCCTCAAGCTCAACCTGCGTAGAAAATAAATTAGCTAACCCTTTGGCTACTTCATACAGAGTAGTGTTTAGCGGTTTCAAATGACTACCGTAGAATTTAAGTGTTCCTACTATTTCATCATTTTTTTTCAGAGGAACGATAATAGCAGAAGTCATGGGGCAATCTTCATGATGACACCCAATTGCGTCAGCACTTAAAAGATAAGTAGACTTTCCAGAGCTGATCACTCTTCTTGTGGCCTCAGTAAGAATCGGCTTTCCAGCCAAATGATGGTCTTCGCCAGCACCAATATGTGCCAACACATCCTTGGTGTCTGTTATTGCCACAGCGGCAACATCCATTCGACGATGGATGATTTCAGCCGTCGCCTCAGCAGACGCTCTATCTAACCCCATCCTCAAATAGCTTACGGCCATATTGGCAATATCCAAAATAAGCTGAGCATGAAGTGATTCACGCCTCTCGCGATCACGAGAGAAGATGTTTATTACTTCAACAAAAAGCGCAGCTCCCACTGAGTTGATCAGCAACATAGGCGGAGCTATGAGTTTCACTAGCTCAACAGCGTCAGTCATTGGCCTAGAAAGGATAAGAATCAGTGCCATATGCAACGACTCACCAACTAAGGCCAAACCAGCAGCAATACGCCAATTCATGGCTTTATCTCTAAGGTACATACCAATCAGCCCTGCAGCGAAACCTTCTAGTGAAGTTGCAATGCCACACGGCCAAGCGCTAAACCCGTGAACGTCCATTACGATTCGGTGCGCTCCGGCAATTAAACCGGCACCTATCCCGACCACGGGACCACCAAACAAGCCACCGGAAATAACCACCATGGCCCGAAGGTTGGCAACTGAATCAAAGACGGCGTTACCGGTATATGTCCCGAGTATGCCAAACAAACCAAATAAAATCGTAATTAAAAGTGTTCGGGCACGAGAGTCGCCACTAACAAACTGAACTCGCTGCATGGGTGTGATAGTCATAAACAGAAGAATCACGCCAACCATGAGGCCGAATCGCTCAGCCAAGGTCAAAAGGATATTATATGCATCCACGGCACACTCCCTACAATTCCATGAGGGTCTTAAAATCTTTTACTCGTGCCTTACTGACCGTTATTTCGGTTTCTTTTCCATCGTTCATAGTCAATACATACTTACCATTGAACCATGGAGCGTAAGATCTTACCATTGCGAGATTAACCAGTTGAGACCTATTGACGCGAAAAAAAGAGAATGCCGTCAATCGTTCTTCCAGTTTGTCCAACGTTAGTTCTGCAGCACATCGAAAAACATCGTCACGGGTGCCTGCTTGAACTCGCCGATCGACGTAATCAAAATAAACGATTTCTCTAGGATTTAGTAGGATGTTGCGTCCAGAACTTTCAACACTGATACGAGTAACACCAGGTTTAATGCCGACATCTGCTAACAGTTTACGAAGCACCTCACCTGAATCTTCTACTTCGTCCGGCTTAAGCAGTTTTCGCACTCTATCGAGACTAGAGGCCAACCGTTTTTTATCAACTGGTTTGAGAATATAATCCACAGCATTTTCCTCAAATGCACGAATGGCATACTCATCAAATGCGGTAACAAAGATAACGAGCGGCCGTGATTTAAGAGCCATAAGTTCCTTAAGAACATGAAAACCATTTTGCCCTGGCATTTGAATATCCAAAAAGACAAGGTCAGGACGATGCTCTACTATTAAATCAACTGCATCAGTAGCGTTATCTACCGTGTTAATAATTTCAACATCTGAGTGGCTTGATAACAAGTAGCTCAACTCATCCTGAGCAGGGAGTTCGTCATCGACTAGTATGGTGCGTATCGTTTTACTCATCTTCATTCCTCATAGATGGTGTCTCCGCATTGTAAGCACCTCGCCCTGCTTGGCAAGATTAATAGCAAAGCAACTGCTATGTTCCATTTTCTTTTTTTCAACAGTGATCGGCTCAACATAAACATAAACATAAACTTTTATTACTGTTTAATATTCAAGCCACCTAAAACGTCAATTGAAACACTGTTTGATTTATTCCTTGACCACCTCAGGAGCAGTGCGTACACATTGATTCAAACACTGTTTCAATCGAATATTTATCTATCGGAGACGCCATGTCTGACGGATCGACAAGGGCTAGGATATTAAACGCCTCTAGTGATGTATTTTGCCAAAAAGGTTTTGAGAACACAACAATACGTGACATTTGCACAGCTGCTAATGCTAACGTAGCTGCTGTGAATTACCACTTTGGAGACAAGAAAAAGCTCTACAACGAGGTTCTTAAGAAATGGATGATGGAGTTTGCGGAAGAAAAACAACTCCGCAAAGAAATTGAAGAGCAAAAGGATGCTGAGGGTAAGATTCGCGTATTCATCAAATCAGATATGGCTAGTTTATGCGCATTTAATGACCCCTCAGGAATACATTTACAGAGAACACGCATACTACTTCGTGAATTGTCATCTGAAGATCACGACCCAGATGTATTCGAATGCTATAAAGACTTAGAAGAAGATTTATTACATCCTGTGATACGAGACATTGTTGGCCCAGTTGATGACAAGGCTTTTGAGCAGGCATGCATAGTAGCTAATGCAGCCACAACACATCATTTTATAATTAATATACACGATCCACGAACTCGCCTCCAAACGAAAGAAGACCTTGAATACATGACAGACTTTCTGACGTCGTTCGTCATGGGTGGCCTCAAGGCAATAAGAGAGAACTACAATGATAAATAAAACTCTTCCAACAGCACTCATATTGTTTATGTTAGCAGTCATAGCCGGATGCAGTGAGACTGAATCTGAAGCTACGACAACTATCCCTACCACCGAGAAGGCAATCAACGTCGAGACACTAACAATTAAACCAATTGCCTTAAATGACTATCTTACCCTCCCCGGAGAAACTGAACCCGACGATGATGTCTGTGTATCATCAGAAAGTTCAGGCACTGTCATATGGTTGGGAGTGAAAGAAGGCGACTGGGTAAAAAAAGGCGCACTTATAGCCCGCTTGGACGCTGCCTCGAGTGATGCTCGTTTCAATCAGGTTAAAGCTTCTAAAAAACTTGCTGCGGAGCAACTCCGACGGAGAAAGGAGCTTCTTAAAAAGGGAGTTCTGGCTCAAGAAGAGTTTGATCAAATGGAAGCAGAGCTTGAGCGTACAGAAGCATCCCTCAAAGAAATGATGGTAAATGTACAATATGGTGTGGTGCGTGCGCCAATATCCGGTGTCATCAACAAACGCTACGTGGATCGTGGAGAGCGTCTAAATGTAGGCGATATGGTGGTAGATATCGTTAACCCATCTGTCATTCGAACCACCATTAACGTGCCAGAAATGGATATCCCATATATCCACAAAGGCCAGGAAGTAGCTGTTACCGTTGATGCTATCCCTGGCCGCACCTGGAAAGGCGTCGTAGAGTTTGTTTCCTTCAAAGCAGACCGAGCCTCTAAAACATTTGAAGTACGTGTACTTACTGACAACCCAGACAATACTATCCGAGCTGGAATGCTCGGACGAGTTTCACTCCTACGAAGAGCATTGGATCAAGCCATCACGGCCCCTCTTTACGCTATAATCAACCAAGGAGGAGAGCGCCTCGTCTATGTTGAAGAAAATGGACAAGCACGTGCTCGTAGCGTTGAACTTGGCATTATCGAAGGCGATCGCGCCCAAATTTTATCAGGACTCAATACAGGAGATAGCCTCATCGTAGCCGGACACAATATGGTCGAAGACGGCATGAAGGTGGTTTCTCAATGATCATCAACACAGCTGCCTTGAAACGCCAGTCCACTGTCATGGTGCTACTGGTGTTCATCATCATTTCAGGCATAGTCAGTTACATCGGACTGCCTCGTGAATCTGACCCGGATATCACAATTCCTTATATTTTCGTGACCACCAATTTTGAAGGCGTTGCTCCAGAAGATATGGAAACGCTAGTAACTATGCCCATTGAGCGCAAACTCAAAGGATTGTCCGACACGAAGGAAATTTCTTCAATATCCGATGATGGTGTATCCATCATTAAAGTAGAATTCACTCCTAACGTTGATATCGACGACGCCCTTCAAAAGGTACGTGACAAAGTTGATCAGGCCAAACCCGACCTGCCGAATGACCTTCCAGACGAACCCATTATCAACGAGGTAAACCTCTCCGAACAACCTATCATCAACGTAGTACTGTCAGGGCCATTCTCCCTCAAACGCCTCAAGGTTTTTGCAGAAGACTTGGAGGATCGGTTTGAATCAGTACAGGGAGTTTTGGACGCCGTGATTATTGGAGGCTTAGAACGTGAGATTCATGTTGAATTTGATATGGATCGCGTGGCTTTCTATAATATCCCACTCTCCAACTTGCTTGGGTCAGTAAAAAACGCCAACGTCAATACTCCCGGCGGTTCAGTAGAAATCGGACAGGCCAAGTACTTGGTACGTGTCCCCGAAGACTTTAAGCATCCCGACGAAATTAACAACATCATTGTTTATGAAAACGACGGTCGCCCAATTTACTTGCGTGACATAGCGACGATCCGTGATCACTATAAAGACCCTACATCTAAAAGCCGTATCAACGGCGTACGGTCAGTCACTATACAAGTGAAAAAACGCGCCGGTGAAAACATTATCGAGATAACCGATAGCATCAAGCGTATTATCAAAGAGGAACAGGAAATTCTGCCTCCCACCTTGACTATCAATGTAACCTCTGACCAATCAGAAGACATTAGACTGATGGTCGCGGACCTTCAAAACAACATCATCACAGGCCTGCTGCTTGTGCTGATCGTGGTCTTCGCATTCATAGGCGGCCGATCTGCACTATTTGTGTCTCTGGCAATCCCCTTATCCATGCTCATCACTTTCACGGTACTGGATATCTTTGCATATACCCTGAACATGGTAGTTCTCTTCTCTTTGATTTTAGCCCTAGGCATGCTCGTAGACAACGGCATTGTGGTGGTCGAAAACATATACCGACATATGCACATGGGAAAAACTCGCCTACAAGCCGCGCAGGATGCAACAGATGAAGTAGCTTGGCCTGTAATTGCCTCAACACTGACCACAATTGGTGCTTTTTTTCCGATGGTTTTTTGGCCTGGTATCATGGGTGAATTTATGAGCTACCTACCCGTTACAGTCATTATCGCCCTTGTTGCCTCACTTTTCGTTGCATTGGTTATCAACCCGGTCCTATCTGCAAAATTTCAGGGAATCCCAAATCAAAAGAATGGTGCAAAACCAAGCATGGTTGACCGTATGATGGAATCCATCAAGTCAGCATACCGCCCCATTCTTGAATGGTCTTTAAACAATCGATTCAAAGTTCTGGGAATGTCTGTGGCATTCCTAATGCTCTCCATCTTAAGTTTCAGCATATTCGGTAAGGGAGTAGAATTTTTACCAGCCACCGAACCAAAACGTGCGGACGTCAAGATCAAGGCCCCAATTGGCACAAACCTGGATGCATCGGACAAATATGTTCGTATTGTAGAAGAAGTTGCCAAGGATTATCCTGACATCAAATACGTTATCGCCAACACTGGAGAATCTGGAGCTAGTGATGAAATCGGCACCCACTACTCCCTCGTAAAGCTTGACTTTCTGGATATTCAAGAACGCTCTCGACCTTCTTCAGAAATCACTAACGAAATTCGTGACAGGTTGCGCAATGCAATTCGTGGAGTTGAAATCCAGGCAGAAGCTGAAAAGATGGGTCCCCCCACTGGTAAGGCAATCAACCTCGAGATATACGGTCGCGACTTACGTCACCTCGGTAAACTTGCAGCTTCCATCAAACGCGCAATCAAGGATGTTCCTGGACTGGTAGACCTCAAAGACAATTACGTAGCAGCCAAACCGGAGATCCGTGTTGATGTAGACAAAGAGAAAGCAGCCTTGCTTGGCTTGGATGCAAACACCATCGCTCAAGCGGTCAAAACAGCCATCAACGGGTACAAAGTTGGTGTCTACCGGGAAGGCAAAGATGAGTACGACATCGTTGCCAAACTTCCCAAAGAAAGCCGCGACTCACTGGATGATATCAAACGAATCACGGTATCAGGCCCTAAAGGGGAGCCTGTCCCTATCACTTCACTATGTGACATATCTCTGGGCGGCGGCCTAGGCGGTATCAACCGCATAGACCAAAAACGCGTTGTCACCCTATCCGCCGATGTATCAGGAAGGCTTGCGGAAGAAGTCATCGCTGACATCGAAACAAAACTAACGAGCTTTGATTTCCCGAGAGGTTACAGCTACCAGTTTACAGGAGAACAAGAAGAGCAACAGGCAGCCTCTGAATTCCTTTCTAAAGCTTTTGCTACAGCTCTCTTTCTGATCTTCCTAGTATTGGTAACTCAGTTCAACTCCACAACAACACCATTCATAATCTTAACGGCTGTCATCCTGTCACTAGGCGGTGTCATGCTCGGTCTCTTGGTCACAGGTACAGCATTTGGTGTTATCATGACTGGTGTCGGTGTTCTCAGCTTGGCTGGCGTGGTGGTTAATAACGCTATTGTGCTCATCGATTACTATGAACAACTGATGCGTCAAGGTATGGCTTACCGGGATGCCATAGTAGAGGCGGGACTGACCCGCTTTCGGCCAGTGCTGCTTACTGCTATAACAACCGTCCTAGGGCTTATTCCTATGGCCACTGGAGTAAGCTTTGATTTTATTAACTTCCGCTTAGACACCGGCAGTGAAACATCGCAATGGTGGGGCCCAATGGCCGTAGCGGTCATTTTCGGGCTAGCGATCTCGACTATCTTAACGCTGGTGGTAGTTCCTTGCCTCTGCTCTCTTAAAGAAAGCCGGAAGCTCAAAGCCGAAGAACGCAAATCGAAAGATGGTCAACGACAAACCATCTAAAAATATGAGCTAATAAGTAAAGGGTTTGTGGTTTCTCCACAAACCCTTTTTTATTTATATTAATTATCCCAAACTAATGCTTATGCTCTGGATAATACTTGAGCAACAGCTTAATCGCTTCTTCCAGATTAGAAGCAACGTCATCCGTAGCATTTTGCTTGGCCTTCATAGCGCCCACAATAACAGCATGGTGATCCTTGAGACGTTGCACGTAGTCATCTTGATTAGCCTTGACTCGCTGGGTCAAAAAGTAATCACTAATAGTGCTGATTATCTTTTGAGCATGTTGTTCCTTAGTATTGACCCACCGAACGAACTGCTGCCTAGACTGCACATCGGACTTACTATTCAATTCATTCAAAAGACTAACAGCTTTTTTGATGGTGATTGCGTCTTCCAGCATTGATGCAACGCGTGCGTTATCATCATAAATACCACAAGGAACTTGGCAGTGAGCCATAACGCGCGGAATTGCAAGAACCAGTGTCAACCCAAAAGCTATCATAATAGAATACATCTTTTTCATATTGCCACCTCCCTCGTGACATCGTATTTATGATGATTGCAAATCAACGAGACAAGACCAAATTTTATACCAAACATACTCCACCAAGATCTTTGCGTCTATACATTCGGAAAACAACTTCTCCTCTTATCCATTTTAGCGTATGTTTTCAGAGCACTGTGCGCAAAACAAAAAACTACGAGAAAAACATGCCTCCAGTAAGAACTTCCATATTCGAACTTCTTAAAATTGGTCCTGGTCCATCTAGCTCTCACACCATCGGCCCAATGAGAGCCGGTTACGATTTTATGGACCGTATTCGCGAACTCCCCGACAATATTAGGCTTAAAGGCGAGGACCTAGAAATACGTCTATTTGGCTCACTCTCCGCGACAGGCGAAGGCCACGGCACACCTCGAGCTATCATGTCAGGTATGATTGGTTTCCTGCCCGATTCATGCCAACCCGACATATTGAGCCAATTTGACGATAAGGATGCCCCGTTCGAATTGGACATACACGGAAAAGTTATCACCTATCATCCCGGCGATATTATAATGGACGCAGTGCAGCATGATTATCCGCACAGCAACACAATGATCTTTCGCTACAAAGCTGGTGACGAAATCCTTTTAGAACGAATGTATTTCTCTGTGGGTGGTGGTTTCCTTCGTTGGCAAGGCTGGGAAGAGCCTGAACGCGGAGAACCTCAATTTCCTTATAAATCTATGGCCCAACTCAAAGACCACCTTCGGGCAAATGAAATGCGATTGCATGAACTGATTCTTGCCAATGAGATGTCCATGACAGGAATGACGAAAGATGAGATTTATACAGATCTCGACCATGTCATTGAAACGATGGAGCGTGCTGTAGAATTAGGTATCCAAACAACCGGCATTTTACCTGGTCCCATTGGCTTACAGCGCAAAGCCCCAGTGATGTATGAACGTGCTAAAAAGGAATATTTTCAAGGTCCTGGGTTTCTTAAAGCTATCAACGCATACGCATTAGCTGCTTCCGAAGAAAACGCATCCGGCCACTGTGTAGTTACAGCGCCAACATGTGGAGCCGCTGGTGTCATCCCAGCATTACTTTTCATGCTAAAACGCCACATGGGCGCACTACAAGATGAAATACGTGAAGGATTGCTCGCAGCCTGCGCAATAGGCTTTCTTTGCAAACATAACGCATCCATTTCAGGTGCAGAAGTAGGTTGCCAAGGAGAAGTAGGAGTAGCCTCAGCAATGGCTGCAGCCTTTATGGCATACGCTCGCGGTTATCGTTTTCAGGTAACTGAAAATGCGGCAGAAATAGCCATAGAACACCACTTGGGATTAACATGCGACCCTGTGGGCGGCTACGTTCAAATCCCCTGCATCGAACGTAATGCCATGGGAGCTGTAAAAGCATATAATGCATACGTCATCGCTTCCACTTTAGATGAGTCCTATCAAAAGGTAGATTTGGACAAAGTCATTCAGGCAATGGCTCAAACAGGCAAGGATATGTCCAGAAACTACAAAGAAACATCCCTTGCTGGTCTAGCTGTGTCGGTCGCAGACTGTTAGTACAGTCAACTGCTCGGAGATACTGAATAATCCAAAACAGCCTTAAAATCACAATATTGACAGAATATCATTCAGGACGACCTGCATATCGTTGAATAATGATTGCCGAAGCCCCGATATTTTGCTAGGGACACTTTTGGTCCTAAAGACCTAAAAAGTCCTGTGGGGAGCATTCAGTGATTTCTTTCAAAAATGTCAACAAGTGGTATGGGGATTTCCACGTCCTCAACAACATCAATCTGGAAATTGAAAAAGGCGAAGTCGTGGTCATTTGCGGTCCGTCGGGGTCCGGAAAATCCACTCTTATCAGATGTATAAATAGACTGGAACCAATCCAGGAAGGTGACATCATTGTCGACGGCATGAATGTGTCCGATTCCCGGACAAACATGACCATGCTGCGCGCAGAAGTCGGTTTCGTTTTTCAGCAATTCAACTTGTACCCGCACATGACTGTGCTGGACAACATTCTTCTGGCACCGACAATGGTTCGCCGCCAGCCTAAGGGCAAAGCCACAGCGCTGGCCATGGAATTGCTCAAAAAAGTCGATATTCCAGACAAAGCTGGCTCGTATCCATCGCAGCTATCTGGCGGCCAGCAACAGCGAGTCGCAATTGCTCGTGGACTTGCCATGCAACCCAAGATCATGCTCTTTGATGAGCCCACGTCCGCTCTGGACCCAGAAATGATTAATGAAGTCTTGGATGTTATGAAATCTTTGGCGCGTGAAGGCATGACCATGATTTGTGTTACGCACGAAATGGGATTTGCTCGCGAAGTTGCTGATCGTGTCATTTTCATGGATGGGGGCAACCTGATTGAAGAGAATACTCCTGAAGAATTCTTCAACAACCCCAAAAGCGACCGTACCAAAGATTTCCTGAGCAAAATCCTGAGCCACTAGGCAAGGTATATAGGCCCGCAAGACATAGTGTCTTACGGGCTTTTCGTATACGAACTCAACCGTTTAAGGAGAGGTAAATGAGAGTTCTCAAAATCACCGTCCTGGCCGCCCTGCTCGTGATGGCCGCTTCTGTTGCCTTTGCAGGCCCCACCTATGACCGCGTGATGTCCAATAAGGTCGTCAAAGCCGGTATCACCAACCAGGGTATCCCCTTCGGCTTCATCAACGATCAGAACGAATGGGTCGGCTTCGATGTTGATATGGCTACTGAAATCGCCAAGCGCCTCGGCTGCAAACTGGAAAAGACCGTTGTAAATAACAACACCCGTATTTCCTTCGTGCAGACCAACCCGCCCAAAGTCGACATGGTCTTGTCCAACATGACCCACAAGCGCGTCCGCGATGAGAAGATTGACTTCTCCATCACCTACTTTTTCGATGGTCAGAAGTTCCTGGCTCGCAAGGGTAAGATTAAGTCCCCCGCAGATTTGGCCAAAGCAAAGGTCGGCTCCATGCAGGGTACCACCTCTATCGTTAATGCAACCGAATACCTGAAGAAGCAGGGCAACCCCAATCCCAAGGTTATCGGTTACGACGGCGAAGTCGCCATGTTCGAAGCTCTGCGCTCCGGTCGCGTTCAGGCTATCACCACTGACTCCACCATCCTGCTCGGCTACGCTGCCAAGGTTCCTGGTCAGTTTGAACTGGTTGGCGAATTCATCTCCGATGAGCCTTACGGCATCGGCCTCCCCCAGGATGATTCCGCATGGCGCGACATCATCAACTTCACCATTCAGGACATGTGGAAAGATGGTACTTACATGACCATCTACAACAAGTGGTTCGGTCCCGATTCCGCTTACCCCTTCCCCATGACCGAAAAGATCGAGATGTGGCCGTAGGTCGCATGGCATAAGCCAACAATCAGGTCCCGGAGCCGAGTGCTTCGGGACCTTTCCTTCGGATTACCGCATGTTTAAAAGATATTTCGAAAAGCTTTGGGTCCAGAACCTTTCCCTACTCGTCCTGTTGGGACTGGTTGCATACTATTTCGCCTTTGTCTTCGAGTTTAAATACGATTTCAACTGGGCTGTTTTCACCACTGAAGGTCAGTATGGACACATGGGGCATCTGATGCTCAATGGTCTAAATACGACCATCACAATTACGCTTTATTCGGCTGCTATCGCCCTAGCTATGGGCACCATATTTGGTCTGGCCAGACTTTCCAGCTTCAAACCTGTATACTGGTTTGCAACCTGCTATGTGGAACTCTTCCGCAACACGCCGCTTCTGGTTCAGCTTTTCTTCTGGTACTTTGCCCTGCCCTATGCCTTCCCTGAAGAGATTCGTTTTCAACTCTTTGAAATGAATTTTGAGTTCTGGACGGCTACAGTTGGTGTTGGCATATTTACTGGTGCATTTATGGCTGAGATTATCCGAGCAGGCATTCAGTCAATTCCAAAAGGACTGCTGGAAGCCTCTTACTCATCTGGCCTGACCTTCCCGCAGACGTTACGCAAAATCATCCTGCCTCTTTCCTTCCGTGAGATCATTCCGCCCTTAGGCAGTGAATTCCTCAACAACATGAAAAACACCTCCCTTGCCATGACAATCGGCGTAGGCGAGGTATGTTGGTCTATGCAGGAAGTGCTCTCTTTGACATATCACTCTTTTGAAGCACTTATTGCAGCGACCATTATCTACTTGTGTCTGTCATTAACGATCGCATTCATTCTGAACTTGGTAAACATCAAGCTCAAAATCATGCCTCGAGGACAGGAACCTCTCTCCAGAAAAGTCGCTAATATTCTGTTCTATCCTTTAGAACTCCTCGGCGAAGGAATGGAATACGTTCTTTGGTACTTCCGTAAATCGCCTGATCAGTCCAAGACTGTTTCTCCGCTCCGTCGCATTGTATCTCTTTCTTGGAAAGGAACCATCCTTGGTGCTAAAATACTCTTTGTAGCCGCCTTGGCTGGTCTTATTTACCAAACGGTGATGGCTGTCGCTGGATTCAACTTTGAGGTTATCAAAAACAACCTTTACGCATTGACTTTCTGGCGTTTTCCGAATGGCGATGACACGGAGTTCTTCATGGGACTTGGCGGTTTGGCCGGCGCTCTGCTGATGGCTGTTATTTCCATCTCCGGCAGCTTCGTTATTGGCCTGCTCGTAGGCATGGGCCGTACTGCACGAAACCGTGTTTTCCGAATTCCTTGTACCTTATACATTGAATTAGTACGCGCTATTCCTCTGATCTTGGTCATTTTCTGGTTTTACACCGTAGTGCTAGATATCATCTTCAAGATTGAACTTCATGCATTCTGGGCAGCAACCATTGCTATGACCTTCTTCTTTGCAGCGTATATTGCCGAGACTGTTCGCGGAGGAATTGAAAACATCCCACCTGGACAAGTAGAAGCAGCGAAAGCCTCCGGCCTGACCTACCTGCAAACCATGCGTAAGATCGTCCTTCCTCAGGCACTTAAACAAATGTTGCCAGCTTTAGTCGGCATGTTTATCGCCGCCTTCAAAGACACGTCCCTCGCATATATTATTGGTGTCATGGAACTGACCCGTGCAGCTTACGCCATCAATAATCGCATCATGGTTCATCCTTTTGAGATTTATACTACCATTGCGGTTATGTACTTCGTCTTCAGTTATTTCATGTCATTGTACGCAAAGAGATTAGAGCGAAAACTAAGCCCGGAAAATGTTCGTATCGAGATGTAGTTCAAACAATAAATACAAAAATAAAGGGGGGAAGCAATTTGCTTCCCCCCTTTTGTTTATTCCATACATATTTTATATAGCTAATTAGAATCAGATCCCAAAGGCGGTTTCTCATGTTAGATACTCTTTCACAACCAGAAGCAGTTTGCATTCTGTGTTTGCTTATGGTTGGAGCTGATGACGAGGTCAAAATGGAAGAAATATCCTCAATGCTAAACAACCCCTTTTTTAAAGAACATGTAACCCAAAAAATTGGCTCTCACAGAAAATTTCTTAAACGTTTCAAAAAAGCCAAAGCTGAAGTGGGAGCAAAAGCTCTCGAGCAAAAGGCAATCACTGTAATCAAAACCACTTTCCCCGCCTTCCAACTTAAACTACTTGCCTTGCTGACCCTCATTGCAGGAGCAGATAACAATTATGATCAGCAGGAAAAAGAACTTATTGCACGAATTGCCACCAACCTCGGGGTTTCTATCGAAGATGTGCAGCCTGAACTTGAAAAGATGAGAGAGGCCATATTAAATATGCCAATTCGAGATGATGATTCAACCTCCAACGGCGATCCTTCTTAATATAGTTCATCTAATCACAATATTTTGATCACTCACTCTAATGCTGGATAATACTACCAAATTCTTATCACCATTGCGCAAAAACGGTACACACTTCATTATCCGCACAAGGACTTTCCCTTATAAATTCAAGGGAAGTGGACATGGTACGCAACTTGCCGTAGTTTGAGCGTAATCATTTCTCAACCTTTGGAGGATACTCATGCATCGTTTTTTGATCAGCACAATGGCAATCAGTGTACTGATATTATCAGCCGCACTGGCCTGGGCAACCGTAGAAGCTCCCAAAGAACTCACACTTCAACCACCTGCAAGCATCAAGGCAACAAAGACATTCGTGGCCTTTCCTCATGCAAAGCATGAAGCGGCTAAGTTGGATTGTAAAACCTGCCACCACACATGGGATAGCAAGGCTGATATCATGAAGTGTTCCTCATCTGGCTGTCACGATCAGCCTGGAAAGAAGGGAGAAAATGCCTATTACACCGCATTCCACTTCAAGAAGTCTGATGGTTCTTGTCTTGGATGCCACAAGGCTATGAAGAAGCAAGGCAAAAACGTACCAGTTGCTTGCAAGCAATGTCATCCAAAGAAGTAGAAATTTGCAAACAATAATAATCAAAGAGGCCCGCATTTAGCGGGCCTCTTTGATTATACTCTCTTTAAATTCTTCGTGACATATTAAGAGACTCGTAGGGCTTCCTTAACAGCTTTAAGCCCCTTAACCTTGGCAAGAGCTCCATACAGTTGATTGAGGTCTCGGACCTCAACTGTAAATTCCAATTCAGATGTTCCGTCAACCATAGACTCAAACTTTCCAGAATCAATGTTGACATCTGCCTCAGTAAGCATGTTGCATATGCGGGCAAGCATACCAGGCTTGTTGAGACACTTAATCTTAATCTTTGCAGGATATGGTTTTTCCTCGGCTCCTTCCCAGGAGACCTGGAGTAAACGCTCATCCTCGAAATTCTTGACATTGTGGCAATCTTTACGATGCACCGTTACGCCACGCCCACGAGTTATGTAACCAACAATGGGTTCACCTGGTAACGGGTTGCAACAGCTAGCAAAACGCACAAGCACATTATCCACACCAGATATAGTAAGCCCATCTTTCTTTGGCTTTTTAGCAGTTTCCGGCTCTGTGGGTTTTGCCTTGTGCTTGCGCATATCCAAGGTTTCACCGTGTTTGAGTGCATATAGGCGCTTAAGGACTTTACGCGGCGTAAAGCGGGAAAACCCAACCTGAGTCAACAAGTCATCAACGCTACCACAGTTGAATTCCTCTGCAAGCTTGAGAAATTCTGGCTCCTTCATAATTTTGTTAATATTCAGGCCAACACGACGCCCTTCCTTTTCAAGAAGCTCCTTGGCTAAAGAAATTGCCCGCTCGCGTTCGACTGTGCGCACATATTGCTTAATACGAGTCCGAGCCTTGGCCGTCTTGACAAATTTAAGCCAATCTCGACTAGGTACACGATTCTTATCCGTAATGATTTCAACAGAATCACCGTTTTTAAGAGTGGAGTGAAGAGGCACGATGCGACCATTAACTTTGGCCCCAGCACAAATGTCCCCCACCTCAGAATGGATCGCATAAGCAAAATCTACTGGCGTAGCCCCTTCAGGGAGTTCCTTGATGTCACCATTAGGGGTGAAGACATAGACTTCCTCTTGGAACATTTCCAATCGAAGAGAAGACATAAACTCTCGCGGATCAGAAAGCTCGCGCTGCCAATCCATAATCTGCTTGAGCCATGTATACCGCTCAGCATCACGTGTGCCCGTCTGCTTACCCCGCTTAGAACCTTTGCCCACTTCTTTATATTGCCAGTGGGCGGCAACACCATATTCCGCTATTTGATTCATCTCGTCCGTACGGATCTGAAATTCGATCCGCTCACCATCGGGCCCAATGACCGTGGTGTGAAGAGACTGATACATATTCGCTTTTGGAATGGAGATATAATCTTTAAAACGCCCCGGAACAGGTCGCCAAGCAGCGTGGATAAGCCCCAGCACAGCATAGCAATCTTTGAGAGTCTTGAGGATAATACGGAATGCTATAAGATCGTATATTTCATCAAACGTCAGTCCCTGTTGCTCCATTTTAACATGAATGGACTGAAGATGCTTGGTGCGTCCATAAACAAGCCCCTTCATTCTATTCTTCTTGAGCATATCGTTAATGATATCAACAACCTTATCAATATAAGGTTCACCAGCCGCACGATGCTCTGCAACAGCATCTCGTAGTTGCACGAATACATCCGGCTTCAGATACCGCAGGCACAAGTCTTCAAGCTCAGTTTTAATTCGATGCAAGCCAAGCCGGTTAGCAAGAGGAGCGTAGATATCCATGGTTTCTTGAGCGATGAGACGTTGCTTCACCGGCTTCATGAACTCTAAGGTACGCATATTGTGCAATCGGTCAGCCAACTTGACCATCAGCACACGAATATCCTCAGCCATCGCCAAAATTAATTTTCGGATATTCTCAGCCTGCTGCACAGCCTTTGACTCGAAATCCATCTGAGAAATCTTGGTAACACCATCAACAATGTCAGCCACATCTGAACCAAAAAGATCTTCGATATCATCAACTGTGGTATCAGTATCTTCTACTGTATCATGAAGAAGACCGGCAGCTACTGTTGCTTCATCAAGCTGCATCTCGGCCAAAACATATGCGACATTAATTGGATGCGAAATGTATGGCTCGCCAGAACGACGCACCACGCCATCGTGAGCCTGGGCTGAATAAATATATGCCCGCTGAATAAGGTCCAAATCTGGATTATCAATATATGATGCCACCTTATCGGTGATCTCGTTAATGCGAATCATGAAACTCAGCTTAGTGTTAAGGTTGTCGCTGAAGGGAAGTGGGGATCCACCATTTGGTGAAATTGTATGCAATTCCGGCCGGGGCCGCATTTATATTCTGCACTCTAGCTTGTACAATTGGCAAGGATTTCGGCACATATAGAAAGCAATACGGCACTTCGTCATGCAGTATTTCTTGAATACGATCATAAATTGGCTTGCGCTTATTCTGCTCAACAAGCTTACGGCCACGTTCAAGCAAATCATCTAACTCTTCATTTGTATAACGAGTAAAATTTAATCCACCGTCCACGGCCATAGAAGAATGCCAAACACTATAAATATCTGGATCTTGTAGTATATTCCAGCCAAGAATAATGGCATCAAATCTGCCTTTATCAACAAATTCCTTGATAAAAGCAGCCCATTCAACCGTGCGGAGATCAACAACAATACCGACATCACGCAGACGCTGTTGGAGAATAACTCCCGTCTTTATCCGCTGGGTGTTCCCTTGATTAGTAATAATCGAAAAAACGAAAGGAACGCCATTCTTATCAAGAACACCGTCACCATCTGTATCTGTCCACCCTGCTCGGGCTAAAAGGTCTCTTGCTTTGATAGAGTCAAACGTTCTTGGGGCTATTTCATTATTATATTGCCATGTTCCTGGCTTATAGGGGCCATTTGCAGCCTCCCCCAATCCATATAAAACACCTTTTACAAGCTCACGCCGATCAATTGCGTAATCAATAGCACGTCGCACACGGACATCCTGAAAAAAAGGATGCTTCATATTGAATCCTAGAAAAGTATACCCTGAAGACAAATACTCAAACTTATTGAAGCTACCATCCCAACCCAAGCCAGAGGTCTGATACAGATACTGGAGCGGAGAGAGATTCATTATATCCAAATTACCTGCTTTAAGCTCAAGAAACTGAGTTGAGAGATCAGGGATCATTCTATAAACAACCTCATCAATAAGAGGCTTGCCTTCAAAGAAATCCGGGTTTGACTCAAGTACGACTTGAGTGCCAGGCACCCACTCTTTAAGTTTGTAAGGCCCAGCTCCTAGAGGATTTCGACTATACTCCGTATTCAAAAGGTCTTCACCTTCCATAGCATGCTTTGGAAGTATATCCGTCGCCCAAGAAACCAAGGCTTTCGCAAAAGGTTCCTCATACTCAACTTCGAGAGTAAATTTTCCTGTACGCCGAAATGCTTTCACCGCTTTGAAATTTGCTGCATACGCCGTTGGTGTTTTCGGATCGATCATCAGCTTGTATGTGAATTCCACATCCTCTGCTGTCAGTTGCACACCATCAAACCAATATATATCTTCTCTCAATTTAAATTTAAGTAGTTTTCCACCATCTTCTACCGAGAAGGACTCTGCTGCATAGGGCACCAGGTTGATATTCTTATCGTATTTAACCAATCCTACAAAAATCTGTGATGCCACCTCATGAGATGCAGAATCTGTTGCAAGCATTGAAATGAGATTACTAGGTTCCCCGAGCATGGCTTCAATGATTGCTCCACCAGACTGCGGCACAGTTGGAATCTGCGTGATATCGACGGGTTTGATAGGCGTGCCAGAGCCGCTCTCTCCACACCCGGAGAGTAGCACCAAAAGAAAGATGATTATAACAGGGATGCAGAGCCTCATTTTTTCTTGCAAAATAGAAGGGGTTGAATCATATAATTAAGAGAGCATCGGCCATTTGTGTCACTATGTACCATCATGTTTGAAAAGCCAAGTGGACGAAGCGGAAGAAAAGTATTTTCCCCACCTTGCCGAATGAAGAAGATAAGAGTAGAGAAGGCTGTCCAATTCGGGGGAAAACGATAGGAAGTACTGTTTTAATGAGTAGCGGTGAAGAACAAATAGTCAAATCCATTTTGCAGGATTTTATTAAGGACTCCATCCCGGAATATATTCTGGAGATGGCTGAAGCGGTCGTAGTGAATGACGGTGTCATGAAACTGGACCTTAAAAAGCGAGACCAGTATTGGGATATCGATGGAACAGTTCAAGGAGACGACTTTCAGAATTACACATCTGAAGTCGGACTTAATCTCGCCGAGCAGTCCATTAACTATTACTGCAACTGCCCGGACTCCTTCTCTGGAGTTTGTCGGCATGTAGCAGCCACGGCGGTCAAACTTCTTAAATCACTGGATTCTGAATCCGGTGAAGAAGCCCCAATGCCTAGAACAGATTGGAAGCAGACCTTCCGTCCCTTCTTTGCAACGGAGCTAGAACCAGAAGCGGGCCGTCACTATCTAATATATCGTATATACCCGGAACTTGGACGTCTCCAAGTAGCCTTTTTCCGAGCCCGCCAAAACAAGTCTGGTATCTCTCAGGTTCAAAACGAAGTCACTTTGGCGCAAATAGTCGAAAACCCTGATTGGTGCGACACCTCTCCGGCCTTACCAGGTGTAGCAGAACAGATTGGACACTATCTCGACTATTGGGGGCACAAAGTTGAAATCCCAGCCGGCTTGCATTCCTGGTTTTTCCGAGCGGTCAAAAGCGAATACTATCTGTATCTTCGTGAATCAGACCAGCCCGTAACCATAGAATCCAAAACTATGCAGCTCAAACTCGCTCCAACCTTGAGCGAAGACGGACTCAACTTTGACATTTTACTTTCGCGTGAAGACAAGATGCCTTTCTCCATCACTGATGAGGAAGAAATCTATTTTTACGGAAGATTGCCGCTTTGGGTTTACTACAAGAATTCATTCTACCCAGTGCAAACAGGGCTGGACCCCAAACTCGTCCAAGGTATGGTTGAACAAAAGCCCATTGTTCCTCATGCTGACGTTTCAGAATTCCTTGATCGTGTTTGGACAAAAATTCCTGTTTCAGACCTTTATGGTCAAGAAGATTTCCTTGAACGCGTAGGTCCTATCTTCCAGCAAGCGGATTACAATCCGAAACTTTATCTTGATGAAGAAGGCTCTTTGCTCGTGCTCAAAGTACAAAACATATACGACAACGAGCACGGCGAGTTCATCATGCCCGGCCCGAACCCAGACCTCCAGACTGGCAGTTATCACGAGGGCGGCAAGTCTTATCTTATCCGTAGAGCTCAGGATGAAGAAGCGCAACTCATGGCCGAGTTGCAGGACATGAATTTCCAGCCGAGAAATAACCACATCTGGTTCATGGAACAAGAGGAAGCGATAAACTTCCTCTTGGACTTCTACCCTCAGTTAGTTGAGGCATACCGAGTTTATGGTGAACAAAATCTCACCCGATATAAAGTCCGCACAACCCAACCTCAAGTGGTTGCCGAAGTGGAGACCGACGAGGAAGAAAAATGGTTCAACCTTGAACTGGCAGTTGAATACGACGACCAACGAGTTCCGATCGAACTTATTTGGGAAGCTTGGACCAAAGGCAAGCGCTACGTACAGCTCAAAGATGGCTCTTATACTAGCCTCCCGGAAGCTTGGCTTAAGAAGCTTGGTAACAAATTAAAAGCACTTGGATTTGATCCTGAAAAGGCTCCTAAACAGCAGTTCAACCAGTATGAAGCACCTGTGCTTGAAAAAATTCTGGAAGATCTGCCTCAGGCCCAAACGGATGAATTCTTTGTTAGGCTCAAGGAAAAGATCAACAACTTCGAATCAATCAAGATGGTCGAACAACCCAAGGAGCTCCAGGCAACACTGCGTCCCTACCAGGTGCAGGGCTTAAGCTACTTCAACTTCCTTCGTGAATACGGATTTGGGGGTATCTTAGCGGACGAAATGGGTCTCGGTAAAACCATCCAGACCCTTTCCTACATCCAGTCACTAGTGGACAAGGGAATTGATGGGCCAAACCTGATTATCGTTCCGACTTCGGTTCTTCCCAACTGGGAACGAGAGGCAGAGAAGTTTGTTCCCGGCCTCAAACGACTGACCATTTACGGCGCAAAACGTGACGACCTGTTCCAACACATCAACAACTCGCATCTTGTAATTACTACGTACGCCCTTTTGCGTCGCGATTTGGATGAGTTGCTCAAGTACGACTATGCCAGTGTCATCCTTGACGAAGCCCAAAATATCAAAAACCCTAATACGATTACGGCCCGCTCTGTGCGAAAGCTTGAAGCAGGACTTCGTGTGTGTCTGTCTGGTACCCCCATTGAGAATAACCTGTTCGAATTGTGGTCTTTATTTGAATTCCTTATGCCTGGCTTCCTTGGTTCACAGCACTCATTCCAGCGCGGTATCGTAAAGCCCATTAAGGATGGTGACGAAGAGACCCTGGATTATCTGCGCACAAGAGTTAAACCGTTCATCCTGCGTCGAACTAAGTCTGAAGTGGCAAAAGATCTGCCGCCTAAAATTGAGACAACTCATTACTGCGATTTGGTCGAAGAGCAGCGAGAACTCTACAACGCATTGGCTATGAAACTAAAGAATCAGGTGCTCAAAGACGTTGACGAGAAAGGCATGGCCAAAAGCCAAATGTCCATTCTGGATGCTCTTCTCAAATTACGCCAAATCTGTTGCCATCCGCGTTTGCTCAAGCTCGATATGCCTGGTGTTTCCACAAACCTACCTTCTGGCAAATTCGACGCCTTCAAAGATTTGGTTGTGGACATCATTGAAGGGGGTCACAAGGTTCTTGTATTCTCTCAGTTTGTACGCATGCTCCACGTCATCCGTAACTGGTTGCAGATTCGGGAAATCCCGTTCGCTTACCTTGACGGCTCCTCCAAGGATCGTTTCGAACAAGTTGACCGGTTTAATGAAAGTGAAGACATTCCAATCTTCCTCATCTCGCTTAAAGCAGGTGGTACAGGGTTGAACCTAACAAGCGCAGACTACGTAATCCACTACGATCCGTGGTGGAACCCCGCAGTTGAGAACCAAGCAACTGACCGTACTCACCGAATCGGCCAGAAACGTCAGGTATTCGCATACAAGATGATTTGTCAGAATACTGTTGAAGAACGAATACTGAAGCTGCAAGAGCAAAAGAAGGACGTTGCAGAAGCCATTATACCTGGTCAATCCGCTCTCAAGAGCCTTACGCGAGACGACTTGGAAATGCTGTTCGAGATTTAGCCGACACTTAAACAGGAAGCATTCCTATTTACAATGAGGTTGCATAATGCTAGCAGTTTTATTGCGGTCATAACGACTCAACCATACGAAATTGCTATAGGATGATTATGCAACCGATGATGCAGCTATACAAATACGCTACTTACGTATTCGATCCGCTTCACCACTTTTGGGAAAGCGATAGAACCCAGCGCTTTGTGGCTGGTCTCCTGATCTTTGTTTTCCTATTAGCGGTTATAACTATTGAAATGAAGCGACAGGGCTGGATAACCGGCCCTGTCGCCGACATGATCCCAACAAGCCACTACATGGCTATAAATCTAGCCTTCACACTTGTCTTGGTTCTAGAGGTTATTAGCCTCATTTTTACGCTCCCCTGCTCCATATCAAAAGCAGTTGGCAAGCAATTTGAGATCCTTGCTTTAATCTTCTTGCGAAGTGCCTTTAAAGCTTTAGCGGATTTTCCAGAACCAATATCTATCACCGGACACATAGACGAACTCTATATAATTTTAGCAGATGGCGGAGGAGCAATTGTTGTTTTCGCCATGCTAGGAGTCTACACACTTCTCCGTAGACAATTAGAAGAATCTCTTACCGGTGGACCGTCCTTGTTCAAATTCGTTGCAGCAAAGAAGCTTGTTGCAATCGTCATGCTGATCATTTTCGTAGGAATGGGAATCAAAAATGCCCACCTCTTTTTAACGGGACAACACCCTTTCCATTTTTTCCAAAGTTTTTATACTGTTCTAATTTTTAGTGACATAATGTTGGTGCTAATTGCACAACGCTTTCTACCCAAATTCCATGCAATATTTAGAAATTCTGGATTCGCACTTGCGACCCTTCTTATCCGGTTAGCATTAACTGCGCCGCCTTACTACAATGTTTGCATAGGCATTGCTTCCTGCGTATTCGCTTGTCTGCTTACACTTGTCTACAACACATTCTATTCTCGAAAATCTCACTATAATAGGAAAAAAGCCTAAGCGCGCAATTCGTTTTATTTGCTATCCGAAAAGCGAGACCATTCACATAGCTTCAAAGCTCAATCATCTTTGAGGTTCACGAGCAAAGGCAAGCGTGATGAAACAGGCCACCACGGCCAAACCACCATAGCACGAGATCACTTGAAAAAGAGTCATGAACTTGGACAACTGTCCTGCCAGTAAGCTGGTAACCGCTGCACCCGTGTATGATGTCGCATAAATCAGCGATAAGACACCGGCACGTTCCTGAGAAGTAATTCCATCAAGGAGGGCACGGATGCTTCCTGTCAGTGCTACGCCTTGGGCAGCACCGGCGATGGCACTCATGCCGAGGAAAACCGGGATAAAAGACATCTTTATGGCATAGATGACACCCCCGACCGCCAAAGTGAAGACGACTATCCCGATGCGTTGTGCCCTGGCAGGAGAAAGGCGCGCAGAAAGTGGTCCGCCGATTGCGCTAGGAAGCAAGAACGATGCAAACACAATGGCTGCCATTATCGTGCTCCGTGAACCAAGTTCATCTGCGGCAATGGATGGACCATAGGCCTGAAAAAAGCCGCCAAGAGCCCATGTAGCCACAAAGAGGCAGGCCGCGATAGGATACAGTCGCCGATCAGCATGAGGAAGCGAAAAGGACGGTCGAAAAGAAGCAAGCAACCCCGGCTTTCGTTCCACGGTTTCCTTTCCCATAACTATCAGAAGACAGACCACCGCCATTTCAGCTAGAATAAGCCAATAACAGAGCATCCGAGGATACGGACCATATTCGACAAGAATACCTGAAGCCAACGCACCTAATGTCAGGCCCACCATAGGAGAATTACCCACGATCACGGCGGAAAGCCAACTCAATTTAGGTGGAGCACTGTCGACCACATAAGCAGCAATGGCACTGGAAGCCAGTCCGCAGGACAGTCCGAGCAGGAGCCGGGCAGCAACTAGAGGAAATACGCCATCAACATCCAGCAACAAGACAGTGGCAACAGCCGACAGTCCAAATGTAATGATAGTTACGGGTTTTCTTCCGAGATGATTCGAGATGCGTCCGAATATGAGCAACGCCGTAATTGCACCAATAAAATAGACCACCGCAGTCAACGCAAGATCACTGTAACTGAGTTCTTCTGAACGACGATAAACATCATATAATGGAATCGGCGTAGCTGAAGCGGCAAAGGCCATCAGCATAGAAAGTGTTGCCGCGATAAAACCTATATTCTTTCTGAATCGTTTCAATTTTTTTCGTTTCCTGTCGCTTCATTATTCACAGATACAAAAGATTCTCCAAAAGACTCGCCCAACCTGTAACATTTACAGGTTGGGCATAGTGGTAATGAAGATTTTTGATGGATATGATGTGTTCTAGAATCACCTTGCCTCAATCTGTATGATGCCACTTAAGGAACGTATCAACTCACTTCCCTTGATGGAGTTACCTAGTTCGTACAACCCTGAAGCGGAACCAAAGCTGTCATAGAACATGACCACATCAGCCCAAGGAGCGTAATACGCGAGAGTCCCCGGATGAGCAGATTGGACCAACGGGGTATTTGAAGTGTTGAGCTTTTTCGGGGGGTAAAAGATCTTCTCTTTTCCGCCGTAGTCTTCAACGTCAATTTCCAATGGCAACTGAGCATACAACTCTTTGGCTGCCTGACTGTCATTGAGTTCGAATACAATCGTACTTCCATTGGCATTGATCGTAATCTGCATGGCTTTTTCCTTTTGTTCGACAGGAGCTTCCAACTTACGGACAACAGCTCTTTCAGACATGGCAGCAATGTCATCGATACCGGTCAAACCGACACCAAGACGATGCATTTCATCACCCGCATAAAAGTCCTTGTAAAGAATGAAGGCGTCACCCCACGGCGCGTAGTAGCTCAATTCCCCTTTTTTGCCATCATGATAAGCCTCATCTGCCGTGACATTCAACTTTTCCGACAGATAGAACATCCACTGAGCATCCCGAAAGTTGCTAAGGTCCAGTTCAAGGGGAAGTTGGTTGAAAAATTCTTTTGCGGCAACAGTATCGTAGAGTTGAAAAGTTGCTTGCTTTTCTTGAGAAATAATCTCTACCCTCATTTCGGAGAGAGTCAGTCTATTATTTTCTGCAGCCAAAGTTTCTCCTTTGAAACTGAGCAGAGCCAAACAGGCAACCATCCCAAAGACAAAAGTCACCAACTTTGAAATCTTGTAGAGGTCCATCACACCCTCTCTATTATACGTTGAAGCCAACCTCATAAGCCTGGTTACAAACACTTTTCCCCCGGACGCCGCCTTCGCCCCAAATACCAGTGACGGAAATGGTCCCTTTCTCCTGGACGTCAAGACAGTCTGTAAACACCCTGAACGTATTAAATGTACTCTCCACAGGGAAGTTGCCGCCAGCCGCCGAAGCTATGAAATAGACCTCTTGGCCATGAATCATAGGATAGATGGGACAAACTCGGTCCATGAAGGTTTTCATCTGACCATTGAAAGAGCGGAAGTATACCGGTGAGGCCAGAACGAGTACGTTGGCTGCAAGTAGCTTTGCCATGATTTCGTTCATGTCATCATTCTGGACGCAAGTTCCAGGCTTGCTGATGCAGGAGCAGCATCCGGTACAGTAGTTGATATTTCGTTCGGTCAAACGAATCTTTTCCACTTCATGTCCGGCTTCTTCTGCTCCACGCATGAATTCATCACACAGGATGTCGGAGTTAGCATTTTTTCTAGGGCTTGCCGAAATGATCAGTATCTTTTTACTCATTGTATGTTGCCGGTGATTTTTAAGATGAATTCTACCCGAAGCAGTAACAGGCTGCCACGGGTAGAGATTGTTTCTGGAGAAGGTTTCAAGGTTTATTTACGGGCAGCCAACACCTTATAAAGTACGCCATCGGCTGCTTTGGCTTCTTCTTTGCCCACACGGTTTTCCAGCACCTTAATGAAGTCGTTCATCTGCCCTTCTGACAGGCCAGTATTCATTGCGGCACCTATATGGAAGTTGAGCGGTCCTTCTGCTCGCCCCAGAGAGGCTAGACAGGCGATGGTCGCCAACTCTCGCTCCTGATGGGTAAGGATGTCGCGGGCAAAGATGTCAGCGAAGAGATGTTCCTTCAGAAAGGTGTCGATAATAGGCGAAAACTCCTGGTAAGGAGCTTTGGTTGTCGGGATTTCCTTGATGCCGGCAAGGTCTGCTCGTACGCGTTCACCATATGTGTCCCTATCTAAATCGACCGGAATTGGCGAAGCATCCTTGCCTTCTTCGTCCTTAATTCCGTTTACCTTTCGTTCATCCATCACGCTCATGAAAGTCCAGATTCCGCCAAGGCTGCGGGGAAATCCTGCGTATGCATACATCTGAACCAGAACTTCCTTCACTTCGTTGACGGTCAGTCCGGCTTCCAGCCCTTCGATCAGTGCCGGCTTGAGGCGCTCTATGTCACCGTTTGTGGTGAAGGCAGCGATTGTAACGATCGCCCGCTGACGTGGGTCGAGAGTTGTTTCCGTATTCATGTTACCAGCCTCCGTTGTGGCCGAAAAAACAAAAGCCATAATAAGCGTGGCCCAAAGCAGAGTAGATTTCTTTCTGCGCATAGCTGCCTCCTATCGCTTCATATATTGTCCATTCGTTACTTTTTCGTTCCAAAAGAACGCCTTACCTTCCTTGCTGCCGGAGATGACCAGATGGGTCATGGGAGCATCCGGAGTTGCCCGACTTGGTGTACCAACCGTCTGTTGACTAAAATCAGGCATGAGAAACGCTCGGACCTTACTAGCCAAGCGCGTCGTACTCTTCGTCGGAGACTGGCTCCAACCACTCGTTGGATTTGTCTTCAGCAGGGACTTCCACAGCCACGTGCGCGAACCAGGAATCCTTGGCGGCACCGTGCCAGTGCTTGGTCTCGGGCGGGATGTTGACCACATCACCGGGTTTGAGCGCCTGTGCGGACTTCCCTTCTTCCTGATACCAACCACGTCCGCCAGTCACTAAAAGGATCTGTCCACCCTTATGGTGTATGTGCCAGAAGTTACGACACCCCGGTTCAAAGGTAACATTACCGATGACTACGCCTTCCATTGAAAGCATCTCAAGATAGCTGGTGCCAGTAAAATAGGCTGCATATGCTTCGTTCAAGGCTCCCTTAGGGAAAATGCCCTCTCCATTGAATATATCGCTCATATCAAATCTCCTTGATGATTATGGACTGATTAGAGTTATTTCGACTCGATTCGAACGTCGATGCCGGCGTCAAGGGTATCCATAATGGCAGGATCGCCATCTAAGGTCCCCATGGTGACCATACCGTCGAACTGCTGGGAGATTTCCTCGTCTTTGTAGAGAATCGCGAAATAGCTCCCGCTGACGGCAAAGGCTATGTCACCATTCCTCCAGCCACTATGCAATTCCACAGCGTCATAGGGTAACGGCTCGCTCATGACACCGCAGTAATCATGTTCATACCGTTGCAATTTTACCGTGTAGGGCAACTTTGCCAGCAGTGCCTGAGAAGGTTTGCTGTTGTTTAGGGTCGCCGGAATCACTATTTCACCGACGATCAATTCTACTTTGGTTCCATTCTCCGGCATCTCTCTTCCTTATTCTTCGTGTTGCATGTTTTCTTTTTCAGCATCTGCGACTGTTTTGATAAATTTCGCAGGAACCCCACCAACAATGGTGTCCGGAGCTACATCTTTCGTCACCACCGCACCTGCAGCAACAATAGCGTTGTCTCCAATCGTCACGCCCGGCAGGATCGTGGCACTTGAGCCAATCCAGGCACTTTTACCGACAACAATGGGTGCAGGATAAATACAATGGCGTGTCTCTTGGGAATATCCATGATTAAGGGTTGCAAACACAACTTTGTGCCCAATGAAAGCACCGTCTTTGATGGTAATCCCACCCTGATCTTGAAAATTACAGCAGGAGTTGATGAAGACGTTTTTGCCAATGTGAATGTTCTTTCCAAAATCAGAATAGATCGGTGGAAACAAGGTGAATGTCTCGTCCACAGGCTTGCCGATAAGATCGGCCATGAGCGACCGAACTTCTTCCGCCGAATGATATGAACCATTCAACTCAGCCGTTATTCGCATGGCTTCGTTGCTGAAATGTACCAATACGCCATGAAGCTCTGAACCTGCCTGCATGGAGTGGCCGTAGTCGAAATGGTTCAATAGTCGCTTAAGATCCATTTACTCTCTCTTTCTATCAGGACGGCCCCACCCTTTGAAAAAAGCAAGGCCGTTCTGAACACACTACTTCAATGCCTTGGTGAAGAAGTCTTCCAGCTTGTCAAAAGGAATCATATCCACACGATCGTACAGATCGATGTGTCTGGCACCGGGAACGATCACAAGTTCCTTGGGACCTGCTGCAAGCTCATATGCATCTTCGGTAAAATAACGGGAATGAGCCTTCTCACCCATGATGAAGAGAATCGGACGAGGCGAAACATCTTTTATGAAGTTCATCAGCGGGAAGTTCACGAACGCCATGTTGCTGGTAGCAGTGAACGGACCATGGGAGCGGGGATGGTGGCCGCGAGGCATGGCGTAGTATTCCCAGAACTCGCTCATAATGGGGTCCAGTTCTTCGGGGATAGAGTCGGTCGCGACCGTCGGGAAACCTTCGGGCAACATGGGAGTACCGTTTTCAAAATCTATCCAGCGCTGCTCGCCGAGTCCCACCAACATCTTGGTACGTTCCTCGTTGGTCATGGAATCTTCCCAACCGTTACGGATTACTCGGCTCATGTCATACATGCTCGCTGTAGCGACAGCCTTGATCCGCTGGTCTACCTGAGCAGCCTTGAGCGCAAATGCACTGCTGCCGCAGATACCGATTGCACCGATTCGATTCCTATCAACAAAGGGACGAGTTCCCAAGAAGTCAACTCCCGCGCTAAAATCCTCAGAGAAGATTTCCGGAGAAGAGATATGCCTCGGTTCTCCACCGCTCTCACCATTATAGGATTCATCAAAGGCGATGGCGACAAAACCGCGCTCCGCCATGGTCTGTGCATAGATACCTGCGCCCTGTTCCTTGACACCGCCATAGGGCGTACCGATGACGAGAGCCGGGTACATCTTGGACTTATCGATATTCTTGGGCAGATACATATCTGCAGACAATGTGATTCCGTAGCGGTTCGGGTACGAAACCTTTTCGTGAATTACTTTATCGCTCAATTTGAACGTCTTATCCCAGATCATATCACCCTCCGCGTATGCGAGGTTACCAGCCAGCACCAAAGTCAGGAATACCAGCACGGTTCTTGCCAATTTGGTCACAAACGTTTTGGTTTTCATTGTGGCCTCCTATAGAACAACTTTTGTTATTGTTACTCTGCTACAAAGCAGCCCTAAAAATCTCGATCATGTCATCGACACTAAGGAAAGGACGTCCGGGCAAGTTGCCCTTGCCGTCGCTCACAATCTTCAGGGTATCCTTAGCGTAGGTCTCGAACAGTTCATCGGTGATGCCCAGTTCAGAGAAACGGGTGGGACAATCAATTGAACGCAGAAATTCTTCAAAACGATTGATGCCTTCCAACGCACAATCAAGGTCGCCTTCGGACTTGGCCTGAAGGCCGAAGAGGCGTTCAGCAAACTGGACGTACTTGGCAGTGTTGGACTTGACTGCAAAACGCATCCATGCCGGGTTGATAATAGACAGACCTGCTGCGTGGGTAATATCGTGATAAGCGGAGACAGTGTGTTCCATCATGTGAACAGGATAGGGAGCATCAGTCCCCACCTGAGCCCAACCAATGAGAGCAACGGAAGCGGCCCACATGACCTGTGCACGTGCTTCCACGTCATTACCATCGGCAATGGCCTTCGGCCCCCACTCCATAGCCGTATGAATGACGCCTTCTGCCAAACGATCTTGAACAGGGGTGTTATCAACACCATTGAGATAGGACTCGGTAACGTGAGTGATCAAATCACATACCCCGTATGCAGTCTGGTCCTTAGGTACGCTCACGGTCAATTCGGGATCCATTACTGCAACCTTAGGATACAGCAGCGGAATCTGAATGAAGGATTTAACCGTTGTTTCTTCGTTAGTAATAACCGCACCGCAGTTCACTTCGGAACCGGTTGCTGCCAGCGTGGGGACTGTGATCACAGGAAGTGCCTCGGTCGGGACGTAGACCTCTTCCTGACCATGGAGAATCATATCCCAAGGGTTGCCATCGTAGAGTGCGGCAGCGGAAATAACCTTGGAAGCGTCCATGACACTGCCTCCCCCCAGAACAACGATCACGTCGCAGCCTTCAGCACGAACGATATCGGCACCGCGGGAAACGGAGGTGATACGCGGATTGGGCTCAACGTCGGAGCATTCAGCATATTCAATTCCTGCCGCTTTCAGACTTGCGACAACATTATCAAACACGCCGCTACGCTTGACGCTACCACCACCAGTAACGATCAGAGCTTTCCTTCCATATTCACTGACCACTTCTCCAAGGCGAGTAATTGTTCCGGCTCCAAAAATAATACGAGTCGGGTTTTGAAATTCAAAGTTCATTATGTGCTCCTTTGTTTTCATTGTCGTTGAAACCTTTTTAAGGAGTTCTTAAACCGACTTGAACACACAATTCTCTCAAAAACTTGCCCATTCCTCTAAACACACCTATTTGGTATTGAATTAGAACTGAAAATGGTGTTGATAATTAAAGCAGCCCACAGGAGGTAGCACAAAATGTCTAATATGCTAAAATTACTTAAAGAGTACGAAATACCGGACGGAAGCGCTGTGGAATCCTGCTATAGAGGAGTCCGTTTTTTTAAGGAAACACAGCATGTTCGTCGGAGGCCGATGTTGTACAATCCTGGTTTATGCATCGTTGCTTCGGGAGCCAAAGTCGGACATCTCGGCGGCCAATCCTTTCATTATGATGCAGACAACTATTTGGTAGTTTCCGTAACCATGCCTTTTGAAAGCGAGTCCTTTCCCGATGAAGACGAACCACTACTGGGCGTATACATTGATATTGATATGGGCCAGCTAAACGACCTGATCCGTCAAATGGACCTGCAGGCCGATTTCTCGGATTTGGAAGACAAGGGCTACCCGCTTGGTATCGGACCTTCCACTATGGATGAAGACATGAAGGACGCCGTGACTAAACTGCTCAAGGCACTTCGATCGGAACGAGAGGCCAAGATCCTTGCCCCAGGACTGGTTCGGGAAATATACTATCGCGCTTTATGCGGCAGTCAGGCGCAGGTGCTCTACTCTCTTGCCAAAGGCAATAGTTCGTTTGCCCAAGTAGGTAGCGTGATCAGCCTGATGGAAGGTAACTACAATGAAAAGCTGGATGTGCAGCAGTTGGCAGAATCCGCACACATGAGCGTGTCCGCTTTCCATAAGGCGTTCAAAGAAATTACTGCCGACTCCCCCCTGCAATATCTCAAAAAGATTCGCCTTGCTCGAGCAAAGGATCTCATCATTCAGGAAAACATGAAGGCTTACCTCGCAGCAGATGCCGTAGGATATGAGAGCCCATCCCAGTTCAGCCGAGAATTCAAGCGCCACTTCGGACAGAGTCCGGCAGAGGTCATTCGTGAGATACGATCGTCTTAAAATCTGAGCGCATGGATCATGAAGATACCGAGGCAAGGATATGATCCATAAACAGCCGGACTCTTTTGGTTAGCTGTCTACAACCCGTCACCATGCTCACGTCGTGGACAAAGCCTGCGCTCCATTCAGGAAGTAGGCGTACTAGGCGGCCCTCCTTTTCGTCAGGCTCAGCATCGCCTTCACGAATCATGGCAACGCCATGGCCTGCCAATGCAAAATCTAGACATAGCCCAACAGAACTAAAACTGTACTGAGGCTGCACCTCGACAAGAACCTGCCTGCTACCGTTATGCATGGGCCATCGACAGCCAAAACGCTGCAGGACGATGCATGGCAGATCATGCAAATCGCTCGGCTCTTTGGGGATAGGATAATGTTTGAAAAGAGCAGGCGAAGCGTAGAGGTGAGGTTCGATGGTGAGCAGTTTCCGGGCAAGAAGGGATGGCGCTACCGAGCCTCCGAGTAGAAAGGCCACGTCGTATGGATCAGTACGCATATCCACAGGATGCTCAACAAAAGTCAATTCGATTTGGATATCCGGCCAAATGCCCGCAAAATCCAATATTGCCTCCTTGAGCAGGCGTTCATAAAGGTCCCGGAACATGCAAACACGAATCAAGCCGGACGGTTTCTGCATATTCATGACTACCGAGTCATACGCCTTTTGCGTTTCCTCAAGAATAAACCCACAACGATCCAACAGGTACGCACCGTTGTCAGTCAATTCGACATTGCGAGTATCCCGATAAAAAAGCAGTACGCCCATTCGCCCTTCTAACAGCTTGATCCGTCTGGAAAGTGTTGAGACTCCAATTCCCAATATATCCGCAGCCTTGGTAAAGCTCTTCTGTTTAGCCACTTCTACCAATAGTGGAACGTCATTTAAAAATTCATGCACCATTATGCTCGTCAGTAGAAAAGAGTTTTTCATTTGCCCTAGTTTATTCTGCTTATAGCCATGATATGAAAAGGCAAGTCTAAAGGCAACACCCCTCTCAATGTGCGAGAAGAAATGACCTTTCAAAGGAGATAATAATGACGATGCAATCCATTTTAGACGATACCGCAAACTTCTTGGAATATCTTGGCCTGAAAGAAGCCCCCTTCGGCGTCTACTATTCAGACACATTACCGGAGAAAGCCTACGGCCCCCAAAAGGGGACACCCATTTCTCGCGAACTGGAAGACAGGCAGGAACTGGACATGCAGAAAGTGATGAAAACGTTCTCCTGCGTCATGGGCAACATTTGGCTAGCAAGGAAAAAGAAAGGTGCAGCATATATTTCTGCGGAGGAATACGGCTGCCCCGGTGGCGTATACTACTGTTCGATGATGAAGCCTCATCTCAGGTTCATTGAGCACTACGTATCTACCGGTTTTGAAAATACTCCCATACATGGAGAGCGGTACATGCCCAACCCCGACTCCATGCGTGAGTTCATGCTCAAGGTGAATCCCCGTGAAGCCACAGGTAAGTATTGCGTCTTCAAACCACTCCCTGACTTTTCTGACAACCAAAAGCCGGAATTCGTCATCTTCTTTGTGCGCCCCGAAGTGCTGAGCGGCCTCTTCACTCAGACCATCTTTGCAACCGGCGACATGGAGTGCGTCGTCTCCCCCTTTGGTGCAGGCTGTACAAATATTATAAGCTGGCCCCTCTATTACAAAGGTCAGGGTCAGGAAAAGGCAGTCATAGGAGGCTTTGATCCTTCTGCCAGAAAATTCATGAAAACTGATGAACTAACCTTCACTATATCCCTAGATCTATATGAGAAAATGTTGGCTGCTTTGCCCGAATCCATGTTTACCCACGAAACCGACTGGAAGAGCGTTCGTAAGAAAGTCCAACGCAGCGCCAAGGCATGGGGCGAAGAAACTAATTAAGCTCAGCCTTAATTACAAAGGATTAAAATTAATGGGACCGAGGTATTAAACCTAGGTCCCAATAATATGAATAGAGATTTTTTAGGGCATGAAGCCTCAACGAATGATGTCCAAAAGTAGAGTCTCTACCTTTTCCTTTTTGCCTTTCTTAAGCACTCAACCAACAAAAAGGCATCTGACGACGTTAAAACTCTGAAACTATAACCACGATTCGCAAGAGCCGTTTCCATGAACGCCAAAGGAATCGTATTCATTGGACCAGCCAACACAGCAACACCATACTTGGAGTTCTTCCAACCTGTTTGCCACTTTCAATATTTCTTGATTATCTAAATTGATAACCAGCTTTTGTTTATGGATAACTAGTTTGTTTTTAAGAGTTCCTTGCTTGAATTATGATAAACAGAGCGTGCTTTAGCATTGCCTCATATGTATCGATTGAGCCTGCAGCTTTGACTTTAAGACAGTAATTTTGCCTAAAAGGTAATTACTAACTACCAAGATAACTCCTCTCCTAGCGGGAAAGACAGATATAAGGCCTAACAATTCGATTGATACCATGAACTGGGGGGGACTCCCCCAGCTCACGAATTACTAATTAACCTAAATTAGTAACGTTCAAACTCCATATCATTGGCAAAACGCACATCTTGTTTCATTGCATTCGAGATATTTTCTGCGGTCTGTGGTAGCGCAACACGGCTCGCCCTTACGATCTGACGCTGTTGAACTTGTGCAGGATTCCGAACACTAGCCACATCAAAAAATGACATAACCTCCTGAAGACGGATAGCTTGCTGAGCCAACTCTTCACTGGTGGAAGCCATTTCTTCCGAGGCTGAAGCATTTTGCTGGATAACAGTGTCCAACTGAGTAATAGCCCCATTAATCTGCGTCGCACCAGCATTCTGCTCATTGCTTGCCACAGTAATTTCCTGGACAAGTGATGCTGTCTTCTCGATATCAGGAACAAGAAGTGACAGCATCTCGCCAGCTTTCTCTGCGACTTCAACGCTATTGGAAGACAAACCACTGATCTCTGCCGCAGCCTCACCACTTCGTTCTGCCAACTTGCGAACTTCGGCTGCGACCACGGCAAATCCTTTGCCATGCTCGCCAGCTCTCGCAGCTTCAATTGCTGCATTTAAAGCAAGTAAATTAGTTTGTCTCGCAATCTCTTCAACGATAGAGATCTTTTCAGCAATAGTGCGCATGGAGTCCGTTGTCTTCGCAACAGCAGCACCACACTCCTTAGCGTCAATAGCAGCTTTGGTCGCCAAGGCATCAGTTTCCTGAGAGTTTTGCGCATTCTGGCTTATATTTGCAGCCATCTCCTCCATCGAAGCTGTGACTTCTTCAATAGATGCAGCCTGCTCGGTAGCACCCTGCGAAACAATCTGAGAGGAGGAGGATAGTTCAGCACTACCAGATGACACTTCTTTAGTAGCCATATTGATTGCTCTGACGGTTTCGGTAAGGTTCATTGTCATCTTGTCGAAGGCACGAGCCAATTCACCGACCTCATCCTGTTTATTTAAGGTTTTTTGATCGACTTTAATATCGAGAGCCCCTTCCGCAATTTGGTTCGCCTGAAGCACTGCCTGCTGTATAGGCTTTGTGATTCGACTCACCACAAAAAGGATCACTCCCGCGACAGCAAATATTGTTAACAGTGTTCCAACTATACCGGCGTCACGAATCATATCCATACGACTAAGCAACTCTCCGAGAGGGGCATTGACGGTGATAATCCAATCAATATTATTCGCCTGCCCAAAGGACATGACTTTCCATTGCTCCTGTTTCTCAAAATAGTATTTGTGTGTCCCTGTCTTACGACTCAGCATTTCCTGCCCGTAGTCAGTATCAGCAACATTCATCTTCAAGACATACTCACTATTTGGATGACCTACTACGAGCCCTGAAGAGTCAATCATAAATGCATAGCCATGCTCTCCTATTTTTATATGTGACAATACTTTATCGTAAACATTGGAAATATTGACCACCACAAAAAGCACACCATGAATGGCTCCTGAATTGTCTTTTACCGGAATGGAAGCTACAAAAATGGGATTTCCAGTTGCGCGGCTGATTAAGGCCTTAGATTTACTCAAATCACCTCTCATTGCCTCCTGAAAGTATCCCCGATCACTAACATCGAGATCTTTGTAACTTGCAGGACTGGCAGCAACTGCTTTGCCGTCAATATCCACCAAAGCTAATGCCTCATACCATGGAAAATCCTTCAAGACATGTTCGGTAAATGCCGTCACTTCCGTCAGTGCTGTGGGATCTCCTTTAATGGCATGTACAAGGCGCTCATCTCTGCTCCAATTGGTGAGATTTCCGACCATATTATTTACCCAGTCATCAATGGAACGTGTTGCTGCTTCTTGGTCGCGGGTAATGGCACTGATGATTTCCTTCTCCATCACCTGAGATGATTCCCACAGGCTAAACCATTGCAAAGAGCTCACTCCAAGAACCATCACCAACAAGACCGGCAACAAGAATTGCCCTCTCAAACGAAAAGATTTCAAAGACATTAATAACCCCTCAATTTCATTATCTTACGCTGCAAAAGGCTCTCCACCTAAAGCTCTTTTCGACATGGAATTAGGACTACCTGCAACCATAGAAAGCTCTTCTGGAGAGAAAATTTTGCTAATATCAATTATGATTAAAAATTGGTCATCCTGACGTCCCATCCCCTGAATATAGTCAGCCTTTAATGATGCTCCCATATTGGGTGCTGGCTCAATGGAGTCAGAAGTCATTTCGAACACTTCGCGAACAGAATCCACCATCACCCCCATGGTGATTCCCCCTTCAACACAGGGAATTTCCACAATGATGATACAAGTATCGACGGTTTTTTCACCGGTAGCCATGCCAAGCTTGTTTCTCATGTCCATAACGGGAACAGCATTTCCACGGAGGTTAATAACGCCTCGCATGAAACCAGGCATACAGGGAATGGATGTGATAGCCTTTAACTCTAGCACTTCTCGTACTTGAGAGATGTCTAACGCGAAGACCTCTTTGGCTAATAAAAAGGTCAAATACTGATTCATCTCGTTTGCTAATTCTTTCTTATGCATTTTGAATATTAATCACTCACCGTTTACTAGCTTTCAACGGAACCTACAGTTTATTAGATGTTGCTTCTAAAGAAGGAACACTTTCCCAAGTTGACCTATTACAACTTCCATATACAGATAGAATTTGAGTCAACTCCTCCCCTAAAACACTCCTCTTATTCTGAGGCATAGTTCCCCCCCATTCGAGGATAACGACTATGTCGTATGCAACGTCTGGACATGTAAAAACCTTAAATTCATCGAGGTTCTTTTCGGTCACAAAAGAGGATATCTGCGAGAGGTGTTCAGTCAGTAGACAGTAGCTTTCGTTCGAGAAAGTGCGGATGTGAATGCGTTCAAACCAGGTCACCGTTTCTCCTTTGTTGCAATGCGACTTAAGCGAAGAACGTTCCAAACCTTAAACTCTTTTATAACGGCAGGTTAAAGAAGACAGCTCCACCAACCTACGAAATAAAGTAGTTCCACTGAGCTATTTGGCAGATTCGATTAAAACTGATATATTTCGTAGAAAGCATGCAAAAGGGGAAGGCTATGCCAGACTATGGAGCACTTTTTTTTCAAAAGGCAACGAATGCAATTTTCAAAGATTTGGAAGGCGATGCCGCGCTTTCCAACATCATGAACTTTTTGCAAAAATACATGCCAGTATCCGTCATCACTCTAGCCAGATATGATGCAGACAGAAACGCAGTTTGGTGCATTGCTTACGCTGCATCTGACCCCGATCTCACCATCGACAAATATATTTACTTGCAAGGAAATGAGGAACGAAGCCTTGCAATTGAAGAAATGCGCCTTGATCAAGCCGGTATAGTAAATGATTTTAATGACCTACCCAGAATAATCAAAAGGATCGTCAGTACATTCTTTCCTGTAATGTCATCCGTTATCAGAATACCGTTGATCTTAAATAATACCCGGCTTGGCTCCTTAAATGTGCATGTAGAGGGAATAAACCAATACACTGAAGAAGATCTGAAATTGCTCAACTTGCTTCGTGAACCGTTCACGCTGGCAATTGCAAACATAATACGACATCAAGAGCTTCAAGATTTACGAAAACAGCTTGAAGATGAAAATCAAATACTCAAAGAGGAAATTCATTCCTCATCAGAAGTGCAAGTCATTGGTGCCGAATTTGGCCTCAAGGAAGTCATGCAGCAACTTATGCAGGTTGCTCCGACTGACAGTACGGCACTCCTTCTTGGTGAAACTGGCGTTGGTAAAGAATTGATCGCAAACTGTATTCACCTTTACTCCAAACGTCGCGACACCCCGTTTATTAAAGTCAACTGTGGCGCTATCCCCGACTCTCTTATCGATAGTGAGCTATTCGGTCATGAAAAGGGGGCTTTTACAGGGGCAATTAAACGCAAGCTCGGACGTTTTGAACGCGCGCACCGTGGGACTATTTTTTTGGATGAAATTGGTGAACTACCAATGTCGGCTCAAACCCGATTATTACGAATTCTGCAAAACAGAGAATTTGAACGACTAGGTGGCACAGAGTTAATTCCCGTTGACACGCGTATCATTGCTGCCACAAATCGTGATTTATCAACTATGGTTAACGAGGGGACGTTCAGAAAAGACTTGTTCTTTCGATTGAACGTATTTCCAATAAACATCCCTCCGCTCAGAAAGAGGCTCAGCGATTTGCCTGAGCTCATATCTTATTTCATTGAAAAAAAACACGCTTCACTGAATCTGCACAGGACTTTTCAGTTGGCTCCAGGGGCTTTGGAAAGCATGATGCACTATTCGTGGCCAGGCAATGTGCGAGAACTCGAGAATGTTGTCGAAAGAGAACTGATACGATCCAATTCTCAAAAAAATGAGAAATACATAAGATTTGGAGAAACATATCCTGAACCAACTCACCTCGCCCCAAATCACACCGCCCCAATCTATACTTTGGACCAAGTTATGAAACATTACATCACAAAGATATTGAAAAAAGCAGAAGGTAGGGTTGAAGGGAAAAATGGAGCTGCCGAGCTTCTTGACATAAAACCGAACACTTTACGAAGCCGGATGCGAAAGCTAGGAATAGAGTTTGGTAGAAAAGTCAACATATAGGACAATCCCCACAGACGAATTATTCCACTGAGCTTCAATTCATTGCTACAAAAAAAGAGGGTGGTTAACACCACCCTCAAAATTTGCAATTGAGCCTAACTAGTTCTTGGCGAACAAAACTCTCTGCTCTCCATAATTAGACAATCATAAAACACAAATCATCAGAACGGG
Source organism: Pseudodesulfovibrio sp. zrk46 (assembly GCF_012516435.1). Classification (NCBI taxonomy): domain Bacteria; kingdom Pseudomonadati; phylum Thermodesulfobacteriota; class Desulfovibrionia; order Desulfovibrionales; family Desulfovibrionaceae; genus Pseudodesulfovibrio; species Pseudodesulfovibrio sp. zrk46. The sequence continues at coordinate 3,175,915 of NZ_CP051216.1, read as the reverse complement.
ACATCGTCCATACCGCTAGCTTCAGAAGGGAAGGCTGGACCGAGATCCTCTTCCTGCTGTTGCGGTTGCCCCTGAGACTGCCCCTGCTGCATGTTGCTGTTCTGCTGCTGATAACCACCTTGCTGGGCACCACCTTGCTGGCCACCACCCTGCTGATAGTTATTATTCTGCTGGTAACCACTGCCATTCTGCTGCTGGTATCCGCCTTGCTGCTGGCCTTGGAACTGACCATCTGGCACACGGTCGAGCCCCTGGACATTGTCTGCCACGATCTCAGTCATATAACGATCCTGACCAGTATTCTGATCCTGCCATTTACGAGTCTGCAGCTTACCCTCAACCATGACCAAACGGCCTTTACCAAGGTAGTTTCCACAGAATTCAGCAGTCTGGCGCCAAGCCACGATATTATGCCACTCAGTACGTTCTACCCTCTGACCGGTCTGACGATCTCGGTATCCCTCATCTGTGGCAATGGAAAACTTAGCCCGAGCCTGGCCATTAGGAGTATAAGATAACTCAGGATCGCGTCCAAGCCTTCCAATCAGGATCACTTTATTCAAACTTCCAGCCATATCGACTCCTTAGACATTTATTCAAATTTAGATTTATTCAGTTATCAAAATTTATCCGCAATGTCTTGCAACGAATCAAGACAGTCCTCAAGATCATAAGACAATTTATCAGCATCCTGAGGATTACGATCTGCGAGAGCAGCTTCGAGCTTAATACGCAAATCCTCGACTTGATCTGCGAACTCTCGCAAAAGGGCGGCTTTTTCATCTGAAATCAAACCTGCCCGAACTGCATCAAATACAGCACGAGCTAATTCCAGCACACCCTTCTTAGGGATGGCATCCCCACCTTCTCCCCATACGAGTTTCCACAGCGCAGGCCAAGCCTTTTCCACCTCGTCTTCGCTGAAAGTCCAAGCCGATACGCGGATTTGCAAGAGCCTACCCATTCTTTTCTAGACCTCTTCTTCCCATTCTGACTGAATACGAGCGACAACATCCTGAATGACAGTGAGTTGATCCTCAGGACAAATACCAATCAAAGGTTCACCCTCATCAACATTGTCACCACGGCCAAAATAAACCGAATAAATAATTCCTTCAGGGCCAGAATAGGACAGAGGGGTCTCACGCTTCATACGAGAGACAATCATAAGCTCCATGCCCTCAGATACTTTAACAGAACGTTTTCCTGAAACTTTCAACTTCTGATCAACTTCCGGTACAAAATAGTATTTTGCACGCTCAGGTGCACGGAACAGGTAAAGTGCTTCCTGTAGAATCAGTTCGATGACTTCTTTACGAGTCAAAAAATGTTTAATTGTGACCAGAGGTTCTCCGGCTTCGACGAACTGACCTTCCAATTCAGTTCGTACAGACTCGATCTCACCTTTCTCAGGAGCGGTGATGGTTTTCGTATTCTTCTCACGAGTCAGATTAGCCAACAAAGTACCAGGCTTTTCCATGAAATCCCCACGACGGCCAGAAACCTTATCTCCAACCTTGAGACCTGCAAATTCCACCACACCGGTATGAGGAGCACAAACAACTATCTCGCGATAGGGAGACGCCTTAACTTTGTCCAGCAACTCTTTGATATTTAGCACGATTATTTCCTTGGATTGATCATCGTATGACGATGAATGTGTGTCGATTCAAAATGAATGACATGGCAAGCCCCAGAAAATATAAAAGACGGGCAAATCTATAAACTTGTCCGTTCGGGGCTTGATCCTTTGTCTATGCGAGTTTCCCGCTGTTTAAAACAAACGAGGTTAGCGATAGTATAGGTTGCGACCGCCCATGGTCAAGAGGGATTGATGAAGGTTCTTTTTGACTTCTCTACGATCCCAGATTCCATGTATATGCCCACGAGACAATGCATGATACGCACGGTGATAGTCAGGGGCGATCGCCATACCTGTTGTTTCAGCAATAACCCCAGGACCAGCGAAACCGATATTGGAAGACTGCACAGCAAACTGATATGGAGAACACCCCAAAAAGCTTGCAACCGGGCCAGCATATGAATTGGTATCATACAACACCAAATAAAGCCCACCAGCATCAATATATCGACGTACAGCTATAGTACAACGGGGCATCTGAATAACACCGTTGACTCCTTCCTGGATTCGAATGCCGGCAGTCCCATGCACATAAGCAATAAACGGCTGCCGCTTGCGGCCTGCTCGTTCTGCTGCGCGAATAAATTTTTCACCTTCTGCAGCTCCAACACTCCCACCACGAAAAGGAGCACAAAGGACGGCCACTACTGCTTCAACATCCTCGATAACTGTTTCAAAAGTTATACACGCGGATTTAAGACCAGTCTTTTCTTTAGCCTTATCTAACTTGAGTTCAAACTGCTCATAATTCAGTGGATTCATGGACTCCAATTCTCGATTGAATTCCTTACTTTCTCCGTAATCGAAGACATTCTCCAAGTACCACTTGTACTCCATGGGGAAATGATGTCCACAACTGGGACAAACTCCAGCAAAGTCGCCAAACAAATCTGGCACCCACAAATCCGGACAATGATGAGTGCGTACATTCGGACAAGAGATAGTCCTGTCTTCCTGACTACGAGGACTAGTCCAAGCCCACTCACTCCCCACAAGGCAAGCACCATCTTCAGGACACGACAAACGAGTCAACATCTCCCGCACTTCCTCGCCTTTCTTGGCTTCCATGGTCTCACTTCCCATGGTTTTGTCCAATGTCCGCTTAAGCGGCATGAGCAACTTCTGACGAACCAAATGTGCTTCAGCTCCAAGCTCTTCAACCATCACATCCAGCCGTCTTTTCTGTTTGCCCAACAAATCGTAGCGAAGATATGAATGAACAGCCTCAACAGAACTCTTTGTAGAAGCTACCATTCGCTTGAATATGCCAGTACCATCCAATCGAGCATGACGACTCATTGCTCGGAATTTTCGTTGTCGCAACTCCACTAAACGACTGAGAGCAGAGCGAGACAAAGTCCATCGCATAAAAATAGCTTCAGCATCATCGCTACGACGGGCCCTGACGGCCATAGCACGATAAAGCTTCATGGACTTAACCTCACTCACGGCCTCGTTGGTGGCTTGAATGAGTTCGCGTCGAAGTTCGCGGAAAAATTCATAGTGATTAGGGCGAGCCCCAAGTGGCGGCTCTTGTATGATCTTATCAATATAACCATTTTGCAGGTTATCATCTGCAGTGATGCACAACTGCTTTGCGCACTTCTCGATCAATTCGGGTGTAGCTCTATCACCACCACGCAGCCCACCCTCAATAGCAGCTGCGCCTTCAGGAGAAATGACAGAATAATAGCCATGTGAAAGCATTATTCGTCTGTCTGCCAAACCAACAGCTTCTGCTCCACCTGAACCGCCTTCAGAAAAAACTGATATAACAGGTGCACGTAACGCTGCCATTTCATATAAATTTCGGGCAATCTGCTGCGCTGCTCCCGGCCAATCCTCAATAGGATATGCTCCAGGGGTAAACACAAAGGTATGAACTGGGATATTCTCGGTTTCAGCGACCTTCATATAATGAAGAGCTTTTGCATTTCCCCAAGGCTTTACAGACCCACCATTACGAAAAGCTTCTCCATGCCCCTTTTCCTGCCCGATAACCATAACCATTTGATTGATTACTTTATCACCTACACGACGGGTAAAATATGCCCTTGCGATCAACATGGAGGGATCAATATTGAATTCACCCCGACCACCAATCTCCGTGTAATTATCGTAGACGTTTTCAAGAATATCTTTGAGACATATACGCTGAGGATGACGAACAATACGCACTTTATCCATCGGCGTAAGAACTGTGTCCAACTTGCGCTCACAAAAGTCGAACAATTCATCTAGGCGGCCAACTTCCTCCACCAGTACACTTCCTGGCAAATTCTGTTCTTTGTCCAAAAGGTCCTGCAATTTAGCAGTTAGGAGCCTAATATTATCGTCTTCCTTGTCTCCAAAAATATCGCAAACATAAGACAAACGATCCTTTAAGTCCTGGATTTTTCTATCTATATCCATTTAAAACTCCAGGATTTTATGCGTCTTATTACGCAGGTACGCGATGTTGGTATAAAATTCATCGGAACGACCACCGACAGTCCCTTCCAAGACAACTTCGTTCAAGAACTGCAAACCTCTAGCCTTCACTTCATCTAAGTCCTTCCCCCAAACAATGGCTAAAGCCAGATTAGGATCATACTCCATAGGTATCTCGTAACTTACATTTCGTGGCACTTGAGTATAAATCTCCAGCCAATCATGCTCTTCCCAACCGAAGCGTAAGATGCGTCCAGCACATGGTGTAAAACGATTGTCCGTATTCTCGGCTACAATGCGATATTCTATGCCAACACCATCAAATTCAACATCTGCCTGCTCATACCCAAGACTGTCACCAAGCCCGAGACGAATTTGCTCAGTAATGATATCCACAGGACTCCCGTTTACCCTTGAAATAATGGAGGAAACACCATTTTCAACTTGAATTCGTGTGTTTACCTCCATTAAAAATGGCTCCCCCTTGGGCGTGACAATCCACTCCCATGTTCCAACATTATCGTACCCAGTCTCATGAGCCATTGTGAGCGAATAACGAGTAATGTCTTCGAGTACCTGAGTCGCATCAAATGTATACGGGATAACTCCTGGAGCAAATCCAGGGGCAACCTCAACTCTCTTTTGTTTACCAGTGGACTGGATTGAACAATTTCGAGTTCCGAAGTGAATCTGCCCTTTCCCACTCCGTTCGCAAACAAGTTGAACTTCTAGATGGTTAAAATCAAATATTCGTTGCTCAATGAGAACCCCTTCATCTCCGAAATTGCGCTTGGCATAATTTCGAATACGACGAAATACAGAACGGAATTCATCAAAGCTACCGACTTCCTCAATCCCCATACCACCGCCACCAGCCGAAGCTTTGACCATAATAACACCGTCAACGATGCCTTGGGTGGCCTGAAACTCGAAAAGGCTAGCAGCAATTTCCTCCGCTTCCACCTCGCTATAAACTGGACGATCAGAGCCAGGAACCGTAGGTACATCCAAACTACGGGCTATGCGTTTTGTATTAATCTTATCTCCAAGATCACGAATAACCCACCACGACGGGCCAATGAAGACCATTGGCCGATCACGACGAACAACCCGACGAGCAAATCGAAAATCCTCTGCAAAAAAACCATACCCTGGGTGCACAGCAGTTGCACCAGCAGCATCAGCAACTGAAAAGATTTCATTTGAATCGAGATAGGAATCTATGCGGTATACAGCTTTATGTCCCGCCAATTCACGTGCAAGACGCACATGGCCACATTCTTGATCTTCCTTAGTGTAAACACAAACGAAGTCTAAACCGAGCCTACGGCATGCGCGTATAACGCGCATGGCTATCTCACCGCGGTTGGCAATAAGGACCTTATGACGGTCTATGGACATGGAATAATCCTGGCTATTCTTGTTCACGCTGCTTTTTACGCAGCTCAATGAGACGTTTCTGGACTTCCAACACCAACTTGTCGAGTTTTGCCTGCTTTTGTCGCTCTAGCTCAACAAAATTGATGCCAATAATACCATTATCCAGCACTCGCATGACAACGGCGTTCACATCACCCAAAAACAACTTCTTGTTAATCAAGAGTTCAGCATCAAGGGTCTGATTTTCCTTGAACCCTTTTTCAGGGTCAAGAACAGCAAAACCAGTAGCACTGAGGTCTTTGACCTCAAAAACCTTTTTCAAAGCTGGGAACCGGACAGTCAGCCCGGGAACCTTAGTACGAAACGCCTTTCGCAGCTGATCATCACCGCCAGTGGATATGTTCAGATCAAAGCCCATGATCTCCCCTTATAAACAGCTAGTTACCCCTAATACACCCCACAGACTATTTGCCCATGACGCGCTTCTCCAACACGAACTCGACTCTACGATTCTTAGCCCGATACTCATCCGTAGTATTCGGAAAGATGGGATTGAGATAGGCCAACCCTGTGGCTGTCAATCGGGTAGGTTCAATGCCCATTTTAAGGAGTTCGCGTAAAACCATAACTGCCCTCAGGGCGGAAATTTCCCAATTATCTTTAAATCGAGACTTGCTTGAAGGACGTGTGTTGTCTGTATACCCGATAATCTTGATCTGCTGATCACGATGCTGAAAAAAGAAGTCTTTCAGGGCAGTAACCACCTGAATCCCCTTAGGAGACAGATTAATCTGCCCGGGCCTGAACATAACGTCACCAGGGACACGAAGAGTAATCACACCATCCTCAAAATTAGCTGAGACCAAGCCTTCAACTCCCTTCTTGGTCTGAAGAGTCTTAACTTCTGCAAATACTTTGCGCTGAGATTCGATAATCTGTCTGCGCATGAGCGCTTGGTCAATAAGTACACCAGCCTCTTCGCGTGTAATCTTACTTGTCGCAACCTTTTGCATTTTGCCCTGCAGAGCCTTTGTTACCGAAGAGAAGGTCTCAGAAAACTTCTCTGTATCCAGCGTGGACATAGAATAGAGCAGTACAAAAAAGACGAGCAGGAGCATAGAAAGGTCGGCGAAGGTCGTTAACCATTCGCCACCGCTCTCCTCTCCTTCTTGGAGATCCGGTTCCCGGTAATCTTCACTCATCTACTGGGCCTCACGCTCGCTAGGGGCTAGGAACGAAGACAGCTTTTCGTAAACAAGCCTCGGGTTATTATTTTCAAGAATGGATTTGGCTCCCTCAAAGATTACTTCAAGGTGCAACTGCTCCTGAAGAGTACGTGCACGGAGCTTTGCCCCAATAGGGATAAAAATCAGGGTGGACATTGCAGTACCATAAAATGTGGTTAGCAATGCAACCGCCATGGCAGGACCAATGGATTTAGGATCATTTAACTGAGAAAGCATCTGAACCAAACCGATCAAGGTACCCATCATACCGAAAGATGGGGCAAGAGCTGCTAATCGTTTAAACACATCCTGCCCCACTTGGTGGCGGCGACGCATAGAATTGATTTCAATAGAAAGTGTCGTGCGAATCAGTTCAGGATCAGCGTTATCAGCGATAAGCTGACACGATTTTTTAAGAACCATATTCTCTGTCTGCACATTCTCCAAAGCGACCAACCCTTCTCGACGACTGATCTCCGCTACTTTAACCATTATATTGACGACATCACGAACTTTCGTTTTACGCTGAACGAACATCTTGAACGCAGCATTAAAGGCCTGTATGACTTCTTCAAATGGAAATGCCACCATAATAGAAGCAAGCGTTCCACCAATAACGATCATCATACCGGGAATATTGATGAACACATCAACGGCCCCACCAATAACGATAGCCCCAAAAATAAGGGAGAGGCCAACGGCCATACCAAGTAGTGTAACTATATCCATAAAAGAGCCTGTCCTTGGTTCTATCCGGTCCAACTATAGGGGCAACGTACCTCTATTATGCAGTTCACATCTTGCCCAAACAACAAGGAGTCCGCATGACATACACGGAGAAGATACAACAGTCTGCCGCATATATACAGGAAAATCTAGACAAAATTCAAGAGAACACCATTGCTTTAATGACAGGTACGGGGTTGGGAGGCCTTACAGAAGCCATCGAAAACCCAACCACGATACCATATAGTGAAATACCTGAATTCCCTGTATCAACTGTCGCTAGTCACGCTGGACAACTTACAGCTGGAACCATTGATGGCACCCCTGTCATAGCCTTACATGGCCGTGTCCATCTCTATGAAGGCTTCGGCGCCCGCGAAGCCACACACAATATTCGAACTCTTGGCGAACTAGGCATAAAAACGCTTATCCTTACCAATGCCGTTGGAGCTCTGAATCCCTCCTTTGAAACAGGCTCACCGATGCTGATCGAAGACCATATTAATTTAACAGGGCACACCCCTTTACGAGGGGATAATAATGACAAGTGGGGTGAGAGATTCCCTGATATGTGCAAAGTTTGGAATCAAGAGTTACGTGACTTAGCTATTCAGAAAGCTCTTGAATTGGGTATCCGGCTAGAGCGCGGTGTATTCATGCAAATCATGGGGCCGAACATGGAAACCCCTGCCGAAACTCGAATGTATAGAGCACTGGGAGCCGATGCCATTGGCATGTCGACTTGTATGGAAGCCATTGCAGCCCACCACATGGGCATCCGACTCTTAGGTATCTCTTGTCTGACCAACAAGAACCTCCCCGATTGCATGGAAGAAGCTCCCTTGGAGCAAGTGATAGCACAAGCCAACAAATCATCTGACGCGATGACAAAACTTATTCGAGCTATCCTAAAGGAAATCTGAGAAGTTACCGAATAAACAAAAGGAGCAATCATAGGATTGCTAGTCCCTTAACAATCGTAACGAGACAACACAGGACGGCACTTGATGTATAGAATACTGCTTCTCATCGCGGTTTTGGCAACCACTATTTTTGCCACAGGATGTGGCAACCGCATGTGGCAGGACACTAAGGAGACTGCGAGTGACACCTACGACTATGTATTTGATACCGCTCCAACCGCTCGCTCCTACCATGAGGCAGTTCAAATTCCGATCATTGACATCAATCACGATGCTGCCGACGTTCTTTACAACAATATCAAAGGAAGCGAACTGTCTAGACGTTCCCCTATCTACATCAAAAACTTTATAAACCAAAACGATCCGAATGACACATCGATCTTTGGGCGCGTCATGACAGAACAAGTTGTGGACAGACTTGTTCAACGAGGTGCACTTATCACGACGGGGGAGCCCAGAGCAGAAGCCTTTCTACTCCCCCCCGGAGTAAGTAAAAGTAAATATGACACCCCTCCTAAAGGAACAATTGAAAGCCTTCCCCCTCGTTCAGCAAGACTAGAAGGGAGTTATGTGATCGGGGACAACTACATCTACATGACTGCCAAGATTATCCGCTTGGATGATAACGCAATAGTATCAGGCCACAACTGGACAATTCCCATATCTGACAACGTGCGACAGATGCTTCCGCAATTGGAACTTGAAGATGGCCTCGAACCTTCGGTTAAAACGAGGTTTGATCAACCTAGACCATAGAAACAATCAAGCAAAGGGCAATCACTTTCGATTGCCCTTCTTCTTTTTCCCCCGACGCCCCATTATTCTTCCAGAAGGAGCCATTTTTACCAACCTGGGGTTAAAACGAGCTACCCGTTCCACCAAATCATCTTGTGCATCCATCACTCGCTCAATATTCTTATAAGCCATGGGAGCTTCATCAAGCCCAGCTGAGATAAGATGCACACGACTCTTTTTCAATGCCTCCTGAATATTCTCCCAACTAAATCGTCGTGCTGCCTCTGATCGACTCATAGCTCTCCCAGCTCCATGGGCGGCGGAATTCAAAGATAATGGATTGCCTTTCCCTTTAACTACATATGAAGAAGCAGTCATAGATCCCGGAATAACGCCAAGTTGTCCTTTAGCGGCAGGAATTGCGCCTTTGCGATGAATAATCACCTTCTTTCCATTATGTTTTTCTCGCCAAGCAAAATTGTGATGATTCTCAATGACAGCCAACACCTCAGCGCCAATATGGGAAACAAGGTTATCATGGATAAGCTGATGATTTGCAGCAGAATAGCGCCCCATTAGTGTCATTGCTCGCCAATACTCCGCGCCTTCATCGCTATCCATATCGAACCATGCGAGATGACGAAGCTCTTCCGGTAATTCCGGCAGTCGCTGCCTGGCAAGATTACTATAGTACTTTGCCACAGACTCTCCCGTTCCCCTGCTACCGCTATGGGTCATAAGTGCAACATATTGTCCAGAAGCCAAGGCAAGACTATCGTCATATACATTCAATAAACCAAACTCGACGAAATGATTCCCTCCCCCACTAGTACCAAGCTGATCAACTGCTTTTTCACGCATCTTCTGTAAAATCGGCACCTCACTCCAAGCGGAGTCTCGCATTACTTTGTGCCGTCTAGGGGGAGAAAATCCTACTCCAACACCAAAACGAGTCTCTACTTCGATAGCGCTAATAATTTCGTTTCGGCGTGATGACAATTCACTCACTGGCATATCCAATACTGACAACTTCACACGACAGGCGATATCCACCCCAACCGCATATGGGATAACGACATTGTCCGTAGCCAAAACTCCTCCAATAGGTAAGCCGTATCCAACATGAGCGTCAGGCATCAAAGCGCCAACTATGGAGATTGGGAGCTTACAGGCATTCTCCATCTGAATGACAGCGTTGGGGTCAAGCTCATATCCCCATTTGTGCCACGAAGCAGAGGGAGAACAAGGGACTAACTCTACTCGATCCTTTCGAGAGCGGACAAGGACGCGCGCGAGCTCACCCCAAAGTAAATCTGAAACATATTCCCTAGGCCGCTCGGCTACAGCTTCAACAGCATCATGCACTGCAGTAATCGAGAAACCGCTTTCTCTAGCTTTCCGAATGGCTTCTCGAGCTTCTGAAAGACTCTCGCCACCATGAATACCTAAAGCTCTCAACCGAGAAGCCTTCATCACTAAAGCTCCTAGTCTAATTGAATTTACCCTTTTCGAACACCAGCACACACCAACACTCACTGCAAAGCATATGAAATATTTATCATTTAAATAGATCAATTTGAATGATTACCCACCTTAAAGCAAAAAAAGGCCACCGGAGTCCGGTGGCCTTTTTGGGTTTAAGTATAAAGACATTAATTTTCGCGCCAAACTGCGCCTACGTCTTCACCCCATTCTTTTTTCGCTAAACGATGCCCAAGGTTAAAGGCCTTTGTATTAACTGCCCGAATCTTCTCGGGCAATGCAGACTCCAAACTTTTACGCATCGTTGCCTGATGAATGAATGGCAAAAGGAAGGACAAAGAGCCTAGTACGACGGTATTCATTGCTTGAACGATACCGACCTTTTCTCTTGCAAGGGCCGTATAAGGCAGACCTAGAAACTGATTGGTAGGCGGTTGCGGTACTAAATCCGATTCAAGAACAAGTACCCCGCCCGGCTTAAGATAAGGGTAATAAGAGTTACATGCTTCCTGGGACAAAGCGACAAGTATATCAAGACTCTCTGCCTTAGGGTAACTAATGGGACTAGAACTAATTACCAAATCACACTTACTCGATCCTCCCCGAGCCTCAGGACCATAGCTTTGAGTTTGAGTGACATTGTAACCATGGCCCAATGCAAGTCCCTGCCCCATGACCTTCCCAAGCGTAATAATTCCCTGACCTCCAAGGCCAGAAAAACGTATTTCAAAACGTTGGAGTTCTTGCTGTGGCTTCATTTATTTACCCTCCCTAGCATTTTTGCTCAGGAAGTTTGCCTGCATCGCGTAGTATTTTTCTTCATACCCTTTACGGTCATTCTCAACAAAAACACCAATAGGTAGACGGTCCTTACGAGCAGCTTCGTCCATTTCATTGTATCGTTCAATGGAAACAGCAGCCTTTTTCATCCACTTATACATGTCTACCGGAGTTTTATATTTATTTTTCCGACCATACTGAGTGTGACAAGGAGTAATTGCCTCCACAACACTAAAGCCAGGACGCTCGATAGCATCTGTCATAATTTTTTCCAGCTTCTTGACATGAAAGACTGTTCCACGAGCCACATAATTGGCACCTGCTCCCTTGGCCAATTCAACCGTGTCGAAGGAACTATCAAGCTGACCATAGGGATTGGTCATTGTAGTAGAACCTTCTGGAGTTGCAGGTGAAGACTGGCCTCCGGTCATCCCATATATGTTATTATTCAAGATAAGCGCAGTAACACCAATATTACGACGGGCAGCATGGATAAGATGGTTTCCACCTATAGAAAGAGCGTCACCATCCCCCATAATCGCGATCACGTTAAGTTTTGGATTCGCCATTTTGATGCCTGTTGCGAAAGTCATAGCGCGCCCATGCGTTGTGTGAACGGTATTGAAATCTCCATAAACAGCCAGACGGCCTGAACAGCCGATCCCTGCGACTAACACCACATCATCTTTGGGGATCTGCAAAGAGTGAATTGAACGAATCAAAGTACCAAGCACAATCCCGTGGCCACAACCGGCACAAAGGACATGAGGGAACTTTTTATTATGCCTCAAATATTGATGGATTATTTCATTTCCGGTGAATTCGTTCATGTCACTACCCCTGCATTATTACCTTAAGAATTTCCGAGGGAGTGACGATCTGCCCGTCAATGCGATTAATGGTTCGGACGGCTGCCCGGCCCATGTTTACGCGCTTCACCTCGCGAGACATCTGTCCCATATTCATTTCCGGAACAATAATGGTCTTGGCTTTTGCCATTATCTTTTCCTGATGCCTTCTAGGATATGGGAACAGAGTCTTCAGCTTAAGCAGGCCTGCTTTTACACCATTCTCCCGAGCTTGCTGCACAGCGAGTTCTGCAGAACGAGCAACTGAGCCGTAGGCAATGACGACAGCTTCGGCGTCTTCAGTTTGGATCTCATCGACCAATTGAATATCGTAGAAAAATTGATCAATTTTACGGTGGATACGTTCCATCAACTCAGTCACTTCTTCTGGGCGTTGCGTTGGAAAACCATTGCGATCGTGAGTCAAGCCTGTTGTATGGAAACGATAGCCGGATCCTAAAGGCGGCATAGGTGGCACACCGCGTACTGTTTCTTCGTAAGGTTTATACCATTCTGGTGGCATGGACGGAACGGTGCGCGAGAACACCTCATATTCACCTTCATTGGGAATCTCGATCTTCTCACGAGTATGAGCAGTGACTTCGTCTAACAACAATATGACAGGAGTACGATACTTCTCTGCCATATTGAAGGCAGTAACGGTCATATCAAGGCATTCCTGCACATTGGAAGCGGACAAGACAATTATGGGATGATCTCCATGCGTTCCCCAACGAGCTTGCTGAACATCTCCCTGCGCAGGACAGGTCGGCAACCCTGTGGAAGGACCACCGCGCATTACATTAACCAAAACAAGTGGGGTTTCGGCCATAATAGCGTAGCCCAGGTTCTCTTGCTTGAGAGAAAAGCCTGGCCCACTCGTTGCGGTGAGAGCCTTGCGTCCGGCCAAAGAGGCTCCGATGACTGCTCCCATACTAGCTATTTCGTCTTCCAACTGAATAAACACACCGTTCTCAATCTTGGGCAACCTATTTGCCATAATCTCCATGATCTCAGAAGAAGGTGTGATCGGATACCCACCATAAAAAGAACATCCTGCCAACAGTGCGCCTTCGACAACAGCTTCATTGCCCAAAGCAAAAATTTCTTTACGTTTTTTACGTCTTGGCATGAACCTCTATGCCCCCTTACCGCTGGAAGTCTTGTTGTTCTTTACGTCCTCGGTCTCAACAACCTTGGCTGCTGCATCCGGCTCTTTGTCCTTCACAATGATTGCGAAATCAGGACAGTGCAGTTCACAGAAACCACAACGGATACAATCGTCCTCACGCGCCACAACAGCTTTTCCGTGCTCACTCAACTCAAGCACATTAGCCGGACAGAACTCGACACAAATGCCACAGCCTTTGCACCAATCCGGATACACTGTGACGGAACTCTTTCCTCTCTCTTTCTTGGCCATGTTTGCTTACCACCATGAAAGTGTTTACGCGGGCTCCCTTGCCCACGACCGACAAAAACTGATTCGTTTGTTCCTTAATTAGAACGTTTAAAGAAATTCCTAGCAGGATATTGGGCAGTGTAAAGTGTTTTTAAAAATTTCATTGGGTGGTACCCAAAAAGTTAGTTGAAAAAAAACAAAAAACGCCTGAAGTCAAACACTCCAAGCGTTAATTTTTTGATTTTAAATTTTGAAATCATGCAGCCAAAATTGCCAATGCATTTATAACTGAAGCTGCAATAGCACTTCCTCCTTTCCTACCTTCGATGGAAATAAAAGGGATATCTCGAGACATTAGAAGTGCCTTTGACTCGGCTGCGTTCACAAAACCTACAGGCATTCCTACAACAAGCAATGGGACTGCGCTACCGGAATCAACATGATCGACTAGGCGAATCAACGCAGTAGGCGCATTCCCAACAACATAAATATCTGGTTTTATTTCAGCCACCGCGACATCAACAGCAGCTTTTGCACGGGTAATTTCTTCATTTTTCGCACGCTCAATGACACGTTTATCATTAATTAGGCAGCGAACATTACAGCCAAATGGCTCTAAGCGACGAGCAGGAATTCCACGCTTAGCCATCTCTGTATCAGTCACAATGGTAGCACCATTCTTCAAAGCCCTAATCCCATTATCAATGGAATCTTCATGAAAACGAACTAAATCAAGAAGCTCAAAATCTGCGGTTGTATGAATCATTCGGCGAACAATTTCCCATTTCTTCCCCTCAAAAGGACGCGGAATGGGCACCTCTGAATCAATAATTCGAAACGATTCTTCTTCGATTTCTTCTGGTTTTTTAAAATTCTGGAATTGTATTTCAGTCATTTTTTTCTCACATTATCCAGAAACAATGGCTACAGAAGCTGAAGCACCAATTCGATTTGCCCCAGCTTCGATCATTGCTACTGCATCATCATAAGTAGATATACCACCACTGGCTTTTACTCCGATATCGGGCCCTACCGTTTCACGCATAAGACGTACAGCCTCAATCGTAGCTCCACCTGGTCCAAATCCAGTACTTGTTTTGACAAAGGCTGCGCCAGAATCAACAGCTATTTTACATGCACGAACAATTTCATCATCAGACAATAGTGCGGTTTCCAAAATCACCTTTACAGGAAAGCCCGACGCAGCACGAACGACAGCTCTAATATCTTTTTCAACCACACTGTCATCGTTAGCTTTAAACGCTCCTAGGTTCAAAACCATGTCTATTTCACGAGCACCAAGCTTAATTACAGCTTCTGTCTCATAAGCCTTAGATTCAGACAGTGTAGCTCCCAATGGAAAACCAACAACTGACACTGGAAGAGGAAAAGCATCCCTAAGCTTCCAACTAGCAAGAGACACCATTGAAGGATTCACGCAGACTCCAAAAAAACCAAAGCGCAAAGCTTCTGAGCACAAGGTATCTAGTTCAGACACAGTGGCTGCAGGCTTTAATAATGTATGATCGATAAGTTGGGCCAGATCCTTTGAAGATATCGACATATTACTCTCCTACACGAACAAATAAAGCGCGGCGACAACTTGCCGCCGCGCTTGTATAGCATTCTAACCTAATGACCAGAAGAGAAAATTCTAACGGTCTCTTGCCTGATATCGCGACAACTGAGCTTCAAGACGACGACTGTAAGAAGTAAGTATATAGCAAATCAAGAAGTACAAAGCAGCAATGGTGATCCAAATTTCAAAAGAAGCGACCATCTCCCGGTTATCAACCTGAACACCAGTGCGAGTAAGTTCACCGACACCAAGGATAGCCGCAAGCGAGGTGTCTTTTGTGAGTGATACAAACTGATTCACAAAAGAAGGGATCATATTGCGTAAAGCCTGCGGCAGAATAACGTAGCGCATAGCCTGAACCTGTGACAGGCCGGACCCGCGAGCAGCTTCCATCTGTCCTCTTGGTAAAGCCAAGACACCTGCACGAACAATCTCACCCACATATGCGCCGGTGAAAATCATGAAGCATATCATTGTAGTCGTGAATGCAGGAAGAGACTTACCCAAAAGAACTGGTGCAAGAAAGAAAAACCAAAAGATAAGCAACAACAGAGGCATGCCACGAATCATTTCGATATAAATGACAGCGGGAGTTTTTACCCACCATCGTTTAGACAGGCGCATAAGCCCTGCTGCCATACCAATCCAGAAAGCACCAAAGATACCAATAAATGCCAAAATGATCGCGGCCAACAAACCACCAACATCGTGCACAAAGGGGAAAACCCCATCAAATTTAGTTTGCCCCCAAAGAAAATAATCGAAATTATCGAATACAATATCCCAATGCATTGAGGACCTCCTAATACATGACCTGAATCATGAAGTGCTTGTTGTACATGTTGATTCCAAAAGAAACGATCAAAGAGATCGTCAAATAGATCAACAACGCAACCGAGAAGGCCTCAAACGGGATAGCATGATAAGACTCAATCTGAGTCGCTTGGAACATCATCTCACCTACACCAATAACCATACACAATGAGGAGTTCTTGATGAGGTTCAAAGCCTGAGAAATCAAAGGTGGAATAACAATACGAAGAGCCTGTGGAAGGATTACGTACCTATATCCCTGTAAGAAAGAAAGACCTACAGCACGGGATGCTTCCAACTGATTCTTAGGAATTGAAAAGATTCCTGCACGGATTTCCTCAGCAATAAATGCTGAAGTGTAGACGGTCAGTGCAATAACACCAGTGATAAGCTCCACATTAAAAAGGACCCATTCTCCAACAAAATCATGTCCAAACAATGAGAACGGCCCGGGGAACCAATAGAAAAGTTCATTCATCCATTCATTGATACCAGCGGGAATAACTACGTGCGAAGCGTTGTACCAAAAAAATATCTGAATCAGTAGTGGCGTATTACGAAAGAACTCAGTGTAAGCCAATGCAAACCATTGAAGAGGCTTGAAAGGAGTCATTCGCATAACACAAATCATAATCCCCAGAAACATGGAGCAAACCAAAGAAATGGATGAGATCTGCAAAGTCGTAACAAATCCATCCCACATCCATTGTGCGGGTTCACCGCTGAACATTTTGTCCCAGTGAAACGTATACTGCAAAGCGAAATCCGTCGTTAAGAAGTCAGATAAAGTGTAAAAAGCCGGGAGCGCCTGGAGGCACTCCCGGCAGATCAGACAGAATGAGTCTTACATGGGCCAGAGTTCGAGGGTCCAGCCAGCAGGCAGGTCGTAACCCATCCACTTCTTAAACAGCTTGTGGTAGGTGCCATCGAGCCACATTTCGTTAAGGGACTTATTAACAAAATCACGGAAAGCAGAATCATTTGAAGGTACGCCGAGGCCGTAAGGCTCAGAGGAGAAGAACTCACCAACGATTTCCCACTTCTCAGGATTATCATCACCAGCTTTGAGGCCTGCGAGGATACCAGAGTCAGTGGTAACAGCCTTAACTTTGCCCTGCTTCAGAGCCATGAAAGCCTGGGGGTACTCATCGTAAGAGATAACCTGAGCTTTGGGCTGAGCTGCCTTGATGTTCTTTTCAGAGGTAGAACCCTTGACGGTACCAACCTTCTTGTTGGCCAGATCATCAGTGGACATGATGCCGGAACCCTTTTTGACCAGAAGCTTCTGACCATCCATGAAGTAAGTGATGGAGAAGTCGATCTGCTCGTCACGAGAGAATTTGTGAGTCATCGTGGCAGCCAGCATATCTACAGAGCCCTGCACCAGCATGGGGATGCGGTTCTTGGAAGTGACTACCTTAAATTCGGTTTTCACGCCAAGCTTGTCGGCGATGTACTTGCAAACGTCAACATCAAAACCGACCAGCTCTTTGCTATCAGCATCGATGAATCCAAACAGGTTAACGGAATCTTTGACGCCGCAGACCAAAACGCCCTTGGCTTTAACGTCTTCAATCTTGCCCGCGGACGCTACAGAAGCAGCGAACACGAAGGAAAGTACCAGGGCCAGAACTATAACCAAACGTTTCATGGGTCCTCCTCTCTCGTAGGGTAGTGAATTGGTTATTACAATATTAAAGAATTTCCTTCAGGAAGTTCTTTGTACGCTCATGTTGAGGATTCTTGAAAAACTCATCCGGTGGAGCCTGCTCAACGACTACGCCCCCATCCATAAAGAGAACACGATCAGCGACTTCACGCGCAAAACCCATTTCATGGGTTACACACAGCATAGTCATACCTTCTCGCGCCAGATCTTTCATGACGTTGAGAACTTCATTAATCATTTCTGGGTCAAGTGCAGAAGTAGGTTCGTCAAAAAGCATGACTTTTGGCTTCATGGCTAAAGAACGCGCAATGGCCACCCGCTGCTGCTGTCCACCGGAAAGTTCAGCAGGATACTTGTGAGCCTGATCGTGAATACCCACACGCTCAAGAAGTTGGAGAGCAGTCTCTTCTGCTTCTTCACGTGAGACACCTTTAACCTTAATAGGAGCAAGTGTAACATTCTTAAGAACGCTAAGATGCGGGTACAAATTAAACTGCTGGAAAACGATGCCGATTTCAGCCCGCAGATCATTAATATTAACGTCTTTATCGAGGATATCTTTACCATCGAAAAGGATCTGTCCCTTCTGATATTCCTCGAGTCGGTTAATGCAGCGAATAAAAGTTGATTTACCGGAACCGGAAGGGCCACAGATAACCAAAACCTCGCCCTTGTTCACCGACTCAGTGATACCTTGTAGGACGTGAAAATCTCCATACCATTTGTGCAGCTTCTGCACTTCAATCATTGCCATATGTCAATTACTCCAAACATGTAGTGAGCAAAAAAAAACCCAGGAAGCTTATCAGGTAGTACCCTTGGCAGCTAAACCCGGGCATTGGAATTGCCTGAATCTTGTTATCCAAATCTGTAAAAAAGTCAAGGTACTGTTGAAAAAACTAGGTCTACCTTAATCGATAACTTTATCCTGTTTTGCGCATTTCAGAAGTCATTTCTTCAAAACAGCAACAACAAATCGAGATAAACAGCTTAAAACTGAGCTCAAACGCAAGAATCACTGCGTTTAACCAAATCAACAAAATTTATTCAATTTTAAAACGCAACACGAAAAATAAAATTCTCCACATTTGGCATTACGACTCAAAATATAGCCCTATCTAGAACTTTCATCCACCCAAATCCAATAGTCCAAACTTCAAAATGAACAATTCAAACATCGACTAATGCTAAAACACCCCACTACCACTTTCAACAGCCCTAAAACCCCCTACGTATATACATTTAACAACAACAACCCAAAATTACATTTATGCAATCATTCTTTCTTCCACAATATTACCTAATGACACAAGAAATTGGACCTTAATGCCATTTAACAAGCCACTAATAGACGAATATTAGAGTAATCATGAAAATGGCAATGAACTTGCACACATTTCATAGGCAACTCACAAAAAACTTTTCCATAGCCCTTGAAAGAGACAAGCACCAAGTGAGCGGAAGTTTATATTCACACAATAGAACTCTATCATTTAGGCATCAAAGCCATACAAAAGTACTGAGTATGAATAATGATAGGTTTGTTTAAACCAAACTCTACTTAGACTAATAAGCAGCATATGCTTTATCTCAAAAAAAAAAGGCCCGCACTATTGTGCGGGCCTTAGCTCGATCATGTAACTGAGCCTTACTTACCAGACTGGTAATTCAACTTCGTTTCCAAAGGGAAAACCGGGAGATAACGATACGCAAGGCTAATGACGATTGCACCAAATGCAACAATCATGATGGAGGAGGCGTACTCTACCCAATTCGGGTAATACACCTGCCAGCTATCAAACGGCATGGACGGGAAGGCAATAGTCTGAACAGTGAAGATGTAGCGGTTTAAAGACACGCCGATACAGTCCAGAATCGCTGCAGTATAGAAGAGTGCAGGACGATTTCGGATAGACGGGGTAACCAACATAATTGCCGGTATTACGCCGCACAATACAATTTCAGTCCAAAGCAGCCATTTGCCATATGCAACGCCGTAGAACATGTCGTCAAAGGTAAGACCGACTGTAGGCAGGTAGCCAGTGGCCCATGCCCATGTGTCGAGAATCTTGAAGAACATGTATACGCACAACATGGTACCTGCGATCTTACCCATAAGGGACTTGGTCTTCCAATCAACCAATTTCTTACCAGTAATTTTTTCCATCAACGTTGCGACCAATACGGTGAAAACCGGACCGGAACCAACAGCGGAAAGAACAAACAGGAAGAAAGTCCAGGGCCAAATGAAGAAACCTTCACGGAATGCAAACGGACGACCAATCAGGACACCATACATGCCGCCCAAGGATCCCTGGTGGAAAGTAGAAAGGAATGCGCCGATACCGGCAAACAATGCCATATTCACGTGCATGTTATGAGCCAGAGCATGGACGAAAGGAATCTTGTTAAGCTGCTTCTGTTCAAGGACCAGAGGAACAAACTCAATGATCAAAACAGTAAGGTAGCAGGTAATACAAAAGATAACTTCAGTCAGCATGGAGTGAACGTTCGGGTGCCAGTAACCAAACCAAGCACGAGCAGGTTGACCAACATCAAGAACGAGAACCAGCATTGCGCCAGCATAGCAACAAAAACCGACGATGACCGTCAGGTTAATAATCTTTTCAAGTTGTTTGATCTTGAGGATGTACTTCAGAAGACCAGTGAAAAATGCACCAGCTCCAAGAGCAATCACAGCAAGGTCAAATGTAATCCAAGCACCAAACCCGAAATAGTTATCAAGCCCAGTGGTGCCAATTCCATTGTAGAGTACCAAGACGGCTGCATAGAAGCCCCAGAGGAATACGCCTACAAGGAAGGCCATCCAGATAAGCCACTGGCCGAAACCGCAGCGTTGAGTCCCTTCAGGGAAGAGTTTGCTATCCATTGTTCATTCTCCCTTAGTGACCGCCGCCATCGGCGTTGTAGTTGTCGCCCTGCTTACGGACCCATTCACGCTCGCTGGTATAGTAGACCTGCGGATCCAATCCCATCTTTTCGATGAGTCGGAAAGCGTGCTTGCCTTTAGCCAGATCGTGGACAGCATGTTCGGGATTGTTCAGGTCACCGAAAGTGATGGCTTTGGTAGGACAGATGTCAGCACAAGCAGTATTGTACGCACCATCTGCAAGGTTCATAGGATCTTCACCATCCTGACGAGCTTTGTTCTTGGCATCAAGGTAGCGGGAATGACAGAAGTTACACTTCTCAACCACACCACGAGGACGAACAGAAGCAGCAGGGCTGAGGCCTTTGTCCATACCTTCAGGCCAAAGGGGATCCCACCAGTTGAAGTAGCGAGCGTGGTACGGGCATGCAGCCATACAGTACCGACAACCAATGCAACGCGGGTAAACCTGCGAAACAATGCCGCCTTCTTCGTTTTTATCAGTAGCAACGACCGGACATACAGGCACACAAGCAGGGTTACCACACTGCATGCAGGGACGCGGCAGGTAAGCAGTCTCGTGCTCAGGGAAGGTCTTGCCATTAGACAACTCATAAACATTCATCCAAGTCAAGGTCATGAGCTTGTCGGATGCTTCTGAACGATCCTTGGTCAAAGCCTGTACGTAGTTATAGGGGTCTTTTTTCGTCATTGGAGCGATATTGTTTTCCACCTGGCAGCCAACCATACAGGCGCCGCAACCGGTGCATTTGTCAATATCAATGACCATGCCCCACTTAATTTTGAATTCTTTAACTTGCATGTTGGTTCCCCCTAGATTTTGGCGACGTTCACAGTGGAACCGGCCCATGTAGAGGCGCCAGCGGCAGCTTCAGAGCTCACCGTGAGGATCTTGTAGACGTTATCGCCCTTGCCCTTCGAGAACTCATCACCAACAGTGTGCCCCAATCCTAGTGGAGCAGCCACAGTATCAGTCAGGACGCCTTCGAAGATTTGTACGAGAGCTTCACAATCACCATTGCCACCAGACAGTTTAACCTGAGAGCCAACGGTAACGCCAAGCTTCTTAGCAGTAGCAGAGTTCATCATAACGACCATATGGTCACCGATGAGCTGGTTATTACTAATGGTGCAGGGGGCGTTGGGAGTTGTTGCCTGGTTAGCGGTACCAACATTGAGCAGAGTGTAGGGAGCCAAGCTGACTGCACCAGTTCCCTTAACAGGCACTGCGGCTTTACCAAGTACGCTGGCAGCCAAAGTTACACCAGATACGTCGGCAGAGTCCTCACCCACGAATGCTGCACCCTCTTCAATTAAGGAATCCATATCTGCACCGATGGCTTCAGCCTTGGCACCAAGGACTTCCTCAAAAGTTTCAAAACCGAGGTCAGCCAAGCCCAAGACGAAATCACCTGCAGGCATAACGTTCAGCGTGGCTTTAGAAACCGGAGCCCCCATAGAATAGGTAGCTTTAGCAACTCCATAAGGGCTAGCCAAATCGTCAAAACGCTCATAGGGGTGCGGGATCGGCAGCACAAGATCAGCGCCCGCAGTGGTTTCAGTGTTGCTACTATCAAATGCAACAGTAAAACCAGCCTTTACCTGCTCAGGCAGTGCATAAGCAGGATTAGCTTCATACACGAAGAGCAGATCAGCATTAACACCCTGCAGGACGTCCTGCTTGAGCATTTCACTACGAGACATGGCGCCTTCTACAGCCTTAGCGAACTCGGGAAGCACCTTCATGCCGCCGCCAAGCAGCAAATTAAGGGCAAACGCAGCTGCATTGGCAGCAACAGAGCCACCAGGAACGACAACTGGATTGCTGGCAGACAAGAGTTGCTTCGCAACTTCGGCCATGACATCAGCTTTAACACCAGTAGCAGCTTCAACCTTAGCGGGAGTGAAACCACTCATCACCATGGCTTTGAACTGAGCAAAGTCCCCTGCTGGAACCGACTTGCCTGCCTGCAGCACATAATAACAGATACCGAGGGTGAAAGCAGCCATGCCTTCAGCCGGAACAGGTACCCATTTGGAAGTGACAGAAGCAGTCTTAGTCTGCATAGGACCGGCAAAAACAAATTTGCCACTCTCATTAGAGGCAAAAGCCTTGAGGTTAGCAACAGTCGGGCCCCAGGATTCCAGAGCATCTGCGCCAGCCAAAAGAACCATATCTGCGTTTTCCAGGTCGTAGCCGATCTGTCCGGAACCGCCCATCAGGCCGGTCCAAGCACGGTCAGCTGCCTGCATATCGCTCGGCATGGTATAAAAAGCATCGCTGCCCTTTGAGGTCAACAATGCGGAGAATACTTCGTTAATTGTACCGGACTGATCTCCAGAGATAACAGCGACCTTGCTACCAGCTGCATCCAGTTTTTCGGCAACAATTTCTTTAGCCTTTTCCCAGGTGATCTCCTCACCTTTCAACATGGGGGCCTTGATCCGATTAGGGCTATTTTTGACCTGAACACCATTGGCGCACAGGGGGCAAATGCCGCCGCCAGACAAAGGGTTATCCACATTGCCTTCGGTTCCGAAGGCTTCTTTGGCCACGGTGCGGACCTTCACGGCACAGCCGGATTCGCACATTTTGGACACAGTCGGAACTGCTTTAACTTCACCGTATTTCAGGGTGGGAATCCAAGGCCAGTTCTGAGTCCAGATGGACACATCGTCCAGGGCGGTCCAGACCGTCGGTGTAAAAAGGATACCGACGGTGGCGCCCACACTCATTTGAATAAAAGCTCTGCGTGCTACGCTCATTTCTCAGTACCCCTTCTACTTATGGCAAGTGTAGCAAGCGTTGGACTGGCCCTTAAGGGCGTGGCAACGTTCACACTTCCACATCTTCATGGTCATCTTGCTGTAACCAGACAGGATATTACGCTCATATGCCGGAGGCACATCATTCTGAGCAATATCCTTAACGTGACACAGATTACAGTTCTGCTCAGCCGGCTCATCGAACACTGAAGGATCAACAACGGCAACTTCATAATCTTTTCTCTGTTCGGCCAACTCGGAGATATCGAGACCTTCGTGAGCCTTGTGAGAGAAGTAGACGTTGTCCGGCTGGTACTGGTAATTCAACCAAGGCACTTCTTTGCCCTGGATGAGGTACTTGACCACGTACTCGCGTTCAGCCTGCTTCTTGTCATCATCGCCAGAAACCAAACCATCTTCGATGGCACCAATTTCGGCTTTCATGATGGCGTCGTAGTCATTCGGGTCAATGCCTTCTTCAGCAATAGCTTCCATTGCTTCATCAGGGTCGACCGCGTGACATTCGGCGCAGACTTCGTTGGTCGGGAAACCGGCATAAGAACCGTCATCCCGGAAATAATGACAGCTTTCGCAATCCATTCCCTCACCCTCTACGTGAACGGCGTGACTGAACCAAATCGGCTGCTCAATCTTTTCGAAGAACATGCCGGGGATCACAGCCCAACCTAAAACGCAGGTGGCCAGGAAGCCGATGATAAAGGGGATCGCCCCTCCACACCGTTTCGATGCTTTTCTTTCCTCCATAACCTCGCCCCATCACTCTAAAGTTTATGTGAAAATCACACCAATTGAACTAAGTTCCCATACGGCACGAATCGATTTCGTGTCAAGAGAATATGAATTTTTTCACGATCTCCCAGACACGAAAAAAAACCGCTAAAACAACGCCATATGGGCGCTAACCAGTTTTTAGATTATTTCTTGACCCGCCCATAGACATCGTCAAATCGGACGATATCATCCTCTTCAAGATAAGGGCCGCTCTGAATCTCAATGATATTTAACGGCACCTTACCTGGATTGGCCAGACGGTGTTGGGATGCCTTGGGTATATCAACAGACTGGTTCTCAACCAAAACCCTAGGCTCATTATCCACTTCAACCTCAGCCGTACCATCAACCACGACCCAATGTTCGCTGCGATGGTGATGCATTTGTGAACTCAGACGTGCGCCAGGGTTCACTTGTATGCGCTTAATTTTGTAGTGAGGACCTTCCTCAAGCACAGAGTAGCTGCCCCAAGGGCGCACCACTGTAGGATGACTCTCCACCAAATGGCTGCCCTCAGCCTTTAATCTATCAACAACATCACGCACGCTTTGAACGCGCGGCATGGGACAGCTCAGAGTTGCATCACGAGTCTGAACCATTATCATGTTCTCAATACCAACCACAGCCAGCTTGCCTCCCTCGCTAATGAGCAGAGAATTACGGCAATCCATAGCTAACACATCACCTTGGATGACATTACCATTTTCATCCTTATCACCCAGGCGATACATGGCTTCCCAGCTACCAAGGTCATCCCAATCAAAACCAGCTTTGACCACGACAATGTTGTCTATCTTCTCAACAACACCATAGTCCACTGAAATATTGGGGATATCTCGATAGCCACTGACAAGAGGCGTCTCGCCACGATCCATCCACCAACTCCAAAGTTCGGGTTGGCACTTGGCAACTTGTGTCAAAAAGTCTTTGACTCTGAACAGGAACATACCACTGTTCCAAAAATGGCTGCCATCTCTAACAAAAGCTTCGGCTCTTGCAAGTTCAGGTTTTTCTACGAACCCCTTTACCGTCCATGCCCCAGAATCTAATTCTTCACCAAGTGCAATGTAACCGTAACCGGTCTCTGGGCCACGCGGTTCAACACCAAAAGTAACAAAGCGTTTCTGAGAAGCAAGCTTTGATGCACGTACCAAATCTTGAATCCATGCTTGGCTGTTTCCAATTAAGTGATCTGATGGAAAAACGGCAGCTAATGCCTTTGAATTTTCTCCAACCACTTTGTCCAATCCAAGCATTATTGCGGGCAATGTATTTCTGCCCATAGGCTCTGCCAAAACTTGTGTTTCTAGAGCTGGCTCAACACTTGCAACTTGTTTGCGCACTTCAAAAACATGCTCTTCATTAGTGACAACCCATACGTGTGAAGGTTCGAAAGCCTCTAAAACACGAGTCACTGTCTGCTGAAGAAGAGTCTGCTCCCCTCCAAGTACCAAGAGCTGTTTAGGGAGGAGATTCCGGCTCAGTGGCCAAAGACGAGTTCCAGAGCCACCTGCAAGAATAATCGCATGACACTCTTCGGCGTAGGCGCTCTTGAGTGATTTATCTGACAT
Organism: Pseudodesulfovibrio sp. zrk46; assembly: GCF_012516435.1. Lineage (NCBI taxonomy): Bacteria > Pseudomonadati > Thermodesulfobacteriota > Desulfovibrionia > Desulfovibrionales > Desulfovibrionaceae > Pseudodesulfovibrio > Pseudodesulfovibrio sp. zrk46. Next base: position 3,150,240 of record NZ_CP051216.1, on the reverse strand, counting down.
ATATTAATCCTCGTATATGAAAGGAGAGTCGAAATCAGCCAGCCGCGTCAACCGGCGATCTTTTTCAGACATAATTGGTGAGCGTCCTTGCAAAGCAGCATCCCACTCCATAGCAACATCTGGATCATTCCAAATAATGCCTCCCTCATACTCTGGGGAATAAGGAGCATCCACTTTGTACTGAAACTCTGTATCGGGCATGATAGTGACATATCCATGCCCAAATCCTTTTGGAATAAACATCCGCTTAAAATTAGCAGCACTAAGAACAACATGCCGCCACTTTCCATAGGTCGGCGACCCCTTACGCAGATCTACGACTGCGTCGAGCACTGCTCCGCGCGTCACCCAAACGAGTTTAGCCTGGGCAGCTGGTGGAGCTTGAAAATGAAATCCACGTAATACACATATATCCCGAGAATAGGCGTGGTTATCCTGCATGAAATCGCACTCTATACCAATATTTTTGAATGACTCTTTATTATAGCTCTCCAAAAAAAAACCTCGTTCGTCTTGAAAAACGCGAGGCTCCAGTACGAGCAAACCGGGAAACCCAGTTTCGTGAACCTGCATGCCTGCTCCTTTTGAAGCGTTTTATTAATAACCTGACACAGCAACAAACCACGTGGCTTTTTTGTATAGCGTACTATGGGCGGCTGGTCGTATCATTTAGCTGAGTTCCCGTGCGGAGACAACCCTAGGAAGTAAAGAAGAGAACAAAATAGCCGAAGCCGGTTCACATTTCCTCTCCAGTCTGATAGTTCCAAACAGGAAGCAATCATATACATATAAGGATAGGTTTTTTTTCACATGAATTTTCTCGACATCGTCCTCGTTTGCATCCTTGCTATCTTCATGATCCGCGGATTCTTCCGCGGCCTGGTGCAGGAGGTTCTGTCTTTGGCGGCAGTTGTACTCGCAATATTTCTAGCATCAAACTATCAACACCTTCTCGTTCCACATTTGGAACTATATATCGAAAGCCAGGTGACTGTTAACGCATTAGCATATGTCATCATTTTTTTCGGAACTTTAATTATCTTCTGGTTATTAGCAAAAGCAATTCGCACCATGCTAGATATCGTTCTTCTTGGTTGGGTTGATCGCATTGCTGGTGGAGTATTTGGCATTATTGAAGGCGCTCTGATTGCACTCATTCTTCTCATGTTTCTTCAATCCTTTGCACCAGACTCTACATGGCTTCAGGAGTCAAAAATCGCACCTCGTTCTCAGCACCTACTCCAACTGGTAGGAGACTTGGCCCCCAATTCAATGCGCGAAGCTCTTAAATCCAAAGGTTTCGAATTCCCTTCACCACAGGACGCGCTTAATTCAGCCAAAGAAGCAATCGGCCTTGATGACCGGGACACCCAATCGGAATAATCCTTCAACGATTTTACCCACTATATATTCAATAAAGGTGATTACGCTATGAGCGGAAGAACTACTGATGCCCACGCATCTGCAATGCAGGAACTTTTTAAGGTTATAGATGCACTACTTGCTCCAAACGGGTGCCCTTGGGATAAAGAACAAACCCCCCAAAGTATGTGCGACTATCTTGCAGAAGAAACATTTGAACTCATTGAAGGTATACGCGCGGGTGATATAAAAGAAGCCATGGAAGAATTGGGGGATGTCATGTTCATCCTACAATTCATCGCAACCCTCTACGAGAATCAAGGCGCCTTTTCACTTAAAGACTCCCTTGAGGCTAGCGCCGCGAAAATGATTCGGCGACATCCACATGTTTTTGCAGACACACAATTTGACAACCAAGAAGCTCTTCTCGACAACTGGGAAGCCACCAAAAAAGAAGAGAATAAAGGTTCTGATAGGAAAAGAATCTTTGACTCCTTACCGAAAGGTCTCCCCCCTCTCCTCAAGGCATATCGAATCAACTCCAAGGCTGCACGAAACAAGTTCACCAGGGAAAGCGATGAAGGAGTTGAATTGCAACTAGAAGAAGAGTGGAAGGAATGGAAGGATGCAGAGGCCAGTGGCGATAAAAATGCCATGGAGCAAGAATATGGAGACTACCTCTTCACCTTGGTTGAATTAGGACGCCGCAAAGGGATAAAGGCCAACTCGGCCTTAGACTTCGCTAATCAAAAATTCTTGTCACGATTTGCAAAGATGGAAGAGTTGGCAGAGGCTCGGGGCTTCGATCTTTCCACTATGAATATTAACGAAATGAACAGCCTGTGGGACGAGATTAAGACACTTGAATAGCACCACTTCTGGAACGACTATTCATAGTGCCAAACTCATTGTAAATTTGAAGACCGTCGCCAAACGATTTGTAGCGCGCTATTTCAAGGTAATATTAATTAGATAATAAACGGCGAAACCCGCGCCGATTCCTGCATACATAAGCATTCACGGCATACAATTCTTTTTCGAACGCCAAACCAACATCCCCAACACGATTGCTCCAGCAACGACAGAAATGATTATTTGAAGCATATCATTCATATATTTTCCCATATTCTATTAGGAATCTATCAAGGCCAACCGATTCTACCACTGCCGAAGACAACATTAAGTATGTAGTATACGGCAAAAGTTATACCAACGATACAAACAAGCAATTTGTATATTGAGAATTGGTACATAGAGTAAGCATTCCGCTGAAATAAATACAATAATAGGCTGACTGATACACCTGTCAGACTGGCAATGATTAGGAATGTGATGTCTATGCGTACGCCTATTATCTCCATACTCACACCCTAACACTTTCGATTCATTATTACATTATTTTCCCCCCTCCCCCTAAAGGTCTTGAAAATTTCGCCGATACTGCCAATAGAGGTATATTTTTATCTAATATAAATACACCTACTCCCTAATAGGCATCTAGCTGCGAGGATGCGTGACAGGTATTTCCATCCTTCGGGATGGTAAGGCGTTATTTCCGAACCTTCGGCGGGAGGGTAGACTATGACCATGGCAATCGGCGGTCTTGGAGGCCCGTCGCCATTCGACCAGCAGACGTTTGGCGCAGCCGTGGTTTCCGAGACTCTGGACATCATGAACAACACAGGCAGCGGTTCGAACTTAGCGCCGGTAGATAAAGCATCTGCCGAAGCTTCACTCGTATCAAAAACTCTGGACTACATGAACACCGGGTCCTCGTCCGGCGACTCAGCTGGCATGGCCCAAAGTTACGACTTCCAAACCGATGTCCTTGGCGCCTACGCCAAGGGCTCACTCGTCAACACCATAATCTGACGGGTCGGAGATAACGCCACGACAAGGAACCCCGCTTCTCTATTTAAGAAGCGGGGCTACTTTTTTTCTAATTGTCCAGAATAATAGGGACACATATATCTGCTAACCATTAACTAGACTCTTATCTCATTTATAAATCATAGAAAGGATGATGCCCTCGGCCTAGGCAACCGAGGGCATCATCAAACGGTGTGCATCTTTCGAGTGATGCATGTGAAGTTGGGGGGAGGTGAAATCCCCAACTTCGAGGGGTTCGGATCTGGGTTAGGTGCAGATCGAATCAGCTTTATATTCAGCGCGCCTTGCGTCTCCCAGGGAGGCTGATGGTCTTTCCGGTTGACCATTACCGTTACGAGCGGGGGCAATTGCTCAGCTTACGGCAATCCAGGATGACGCAAGAATGCGCGACAGAATCAAGTATTATTTGCCAACCTCACTAAAAGGCTGAACGTCAGCATCTGTGGCGTACTCAGCACCAGCTTCAGAATCATAACAAGTCAAACCACAGCGAAGACAGCGGCTACCTTCTTTACGAGCCGCTTCAAAGGCAATACTGCCCTGTACTTCTTCCTTAAATGTAGACTTGCGTTCTTCAACGGTAATCTCAGGGACCTGAATACGAGGGATGGTGTAAGTTACATTCATGTTTTTAAGAATGGATTCCGGGATAACGCGCAACTGCGGGTTTTTAGGCTCAGGAATCTCACCTTCTGTGATGTAGTGGTGCATAGCACGAGCTGCACGACGACCGTCAGCAACTGCCTGAATCAGGATGTTTCGACCGGTATGCGCTTCACCACCGGCAAAAACGTTAGGAACACTAGTTTGCAAGGTTGTAGCATCGGCCTTGATTCCACCGGTCTTCTTATCCATTTCAAAGAGTTGATTACCTTCGGCATCCTTGAGTGCGCCGATGTCTACGAGGCGATCAGTAGCAACCACAATGTAATCGGCATCAATGGAAACCTCGGTTCCCTCTACCGGTTTAGGCTTGCCTGCAGCCTTTTTGGGGTCATCATAAGCAAGCTCGGTGAAAGTAATGCCGTTGACATTGCCGTCTTTCGCCAGCACCGCGGTGGGGGCAGTCAGATACTTGAGATCAGCCCCAAGTTCTGCGGCACGTTTGATTTCGGCCTTATTAGCAGACATCTTCCGTTCAACCACACCAATGAGTGTAGTAACATCGGCACCAAGGCGAACAGCACTACGAACAATATCCATGGCGGTATTGCTGTCACCAACAACCACGACTTTCTTGCCTTTAAGGTCGGTGTAGGTCGCCCCCACTCCAGCCAGGAAGTCGATGGACCCAATAACACCATTGGCCTTGTCGTTCTCCACACCAAGTGATGGAACGTTCCAAGCACCAGTGGCCATGAAGACTGCCTCGAAACCTTCGGATTCGAGGTCCGCTAGAGAGAAGTCAGAACCGAACGCCTTGCCAGTACGAACCTCCACGCCAAGATCGAGGATCGTCTGGACTTCCCAGTCAACTACCTTGTGAGGCAAGCGATACTCGGGAATGATGCCGCGCATCATACCACCGATATCTTCACGCTTTTCGAAAATCACAGGTTCATGCCCGATACGACGAAGGAAATAGGCTGCGGACAGACCGGCCGGACCACTTCCGATAATGGCCAACTTGTGACCGGTCGGAGGATTACAATTAAGGTTAACGCGAGTCCCAGAATTCATTTCCCAGTCTGCAACGAAACGATGCAGAGTGTGAATGGCGACTCCGTTATCAGCAATCTTACGTCGGCAAATGTTTTCACAAGGAGCTGGGCAAACGCGGCCAACAGCCAATGGCAAAGGATTGCGCTCTTTCATAGTAAGAAGTGCGCCACGCATATCGCCCTGTTTCATCTGCTGGATATACGTACGTACGTCTACCTGAGCCGGGCACTTCTGCATGCAAGGAGCAAGGCAGTCGTCAATTTTATTGAGATGGAGAAGATCCATGGTCATACCAGAGATACGGATAGCACCGGTCGGGCATACCTCAGCGCACTTGCCACAGGACCGGCATGCCTGCCAATCCACAACAGGCAGACCATCGGAATCGAGACGGATAGCGTCAAAACCGCACACCTTCACGCAGGTGCCCATGCCGATACAACCAAGTCCGCAGGACTTCTCGCCGCCGTAAAGCAGAGCTTCGGCGCGGCAATCGTTAATCCCTTCGTAGTCGAAGAGCATATTAGCTCGAGACCCACCGGTGCAGATATTTGCAGCAATCTTAGGTTCTTTGAAAGTAGCCTCAGTGCCCATGATTCCTGCTATGTTCTCAGCAATCTCCGGACCACCAGCCACACATATTTCAGGGGCAGCATCCCCCTTAACGATGGCAGCGGCAGCAGCCGAACAGCCGGGGTATCCGCAACCGCCGCAGTTGGCGCCGGGGAAACATCCTTCGACCTCGGCGATGCGAGGATCTTCATGGACGTGCAGAACACGGGAGGCGGCAGCCAGCACTGCAGCAGCCGTCAGACCGAGTAGGAAGAGGACCAGAATGGAAGTAGTTACCATGTCGAATTCATCCTTTGACTTGTTCGGTTAAGCGGCCATGCCTTTGAAGGCAAAGAAGACCAGGGACATGACGCCTGCCATGATGAGCGCAACAGGCACACCGCGGAACACGGCCGGAACCGGCGAGATGTCGAGGCGTTCGCGAATGGACGAAATAATGACCAAGGCAATCAGAAAACCGATGCCAGAAGCCAGTCCGTACATCATGGACTTGAAGAAGGAGTAGCCGTTGCGCTGGACCATAATGGCCACGCCCATCACCGCACAGTTGGTAGTGATCAGGGGCAGAAACAGGCCCAGGGACTTGTAAAGAGGCGGAACCAGCTTCTTCAGAAACATCTCAACAAACTGCACCAGAGATGCGATGACCAAAATAAAGACGATGGTCTGCAGGTATTCGATGCCGTTAGGAATGAGAACGTACTGGTGAAGCGGCCAGGTGATACCGGTTGCCATGAGGGTAACGAAAATAACCGCACCGCCCATGCCAAGGGCTACGTCAGTAGACTTGGAAGTGCCCATAAAGGGGCAGGCACCAAGATATTGAACCAGGACAATATTGTTTATGAATATCGCCGAGATAAAGAGCATGAAGTATTCCACGTTTTACCTCCCTTATTTGCTGCCACAGTTGGCAGCAGCGTTGCATGCGCCGCAGGAGGCACAGGTGGAATTCTGAGACTCAGTCGGGACCTCGCCCTTCTTACGGCTCTGATAGCGGTTGAAAGCGTTCATGCCTGCGAGGATCATACCGAGAGCAACAAATGCGCCGGGTGCCATGACCATGAATTCGGCAGGCTTAAAGCTTTCCCACATGACTGGCACACCGAAAACGGTGCCGGAGCCCAACACTTCACGCAAAGCTCCGAGAAAGGTCAGGGACAAACCAAAACCAAGCCCCATGCCCAGGGCGTCCGCAATAGACGGGATGATGCTGTTACGGGAGGCAAACGCTTCGGCCCGACCTAAGATCAAGCAGTTAACCACAATAAGTGGCACGAAGATGCCAAGCTTCTGGTACAACGGGTACATGTATGCCTGCATGAGTAACTCGACCGAAACAACCAGGGAGGCTGTGACAACGATAAAGCAGGCAATACGGACCTTGGCAGGAATGATCTTGCGCAAAGCCGAGATAATAATGTTGGACAAAGTAAGAACGAAGATAACCGCAGCGCCCATACCTGCACCGTTTTCCGCGGTGGAAGTAACAGCCAAGGTCGGACACAGGCCGAGCAGCACGCGAAACGGCGGCAGCTCTGCCCATAGGCCCTTGAGGAATTCTTTGCTGAGTGAACTCATTTTATATCCTCCTAGGAAGCCTGCCAGAGGGAGGCTATTTGCGGCTTAATGCCCTGATAAATTTCAATGGCCTTGCGAACAGCATCCACCGTCCCAACGGAGGAGAAAGTCGCACCAGCAATGGCGTTGATATCACCGCCTCGAGCGGAAGTGTCCATTGAGGCCAAGTCATGCCCCTTGAACTGCTTAGTGAACGTAGGCTTCATGACCTTGTCGCCAAGCCCAGGAGTCTCAGTCTGAGTAGTGATGCCAATACCCAAAAGCTCATCGTTCTGCAGATCAAAGCCAACCATCACACCAATATCGCCAGAGTAACCGGGAGCGAAAGCCTCGAGAGCAACACCCACGACCTTGCCATCCTTGATAGCTGGGAACACGGTTACGTCGCCAACCTGTTTGCGTTCGGCAATGGGGTCGTTCTCACATCCATCGAGGACAGACAGTAGAGCCGGCCCCTGCACGTAGGTCAGAACTTGCTTTTCAATATCTGCCTTGGTGGCCTTCTTTAGATTCACCAGCACAGCACCAGAGGTGGCACAGATGAGAGAGAGGACCACGATCATGTGGAGTATTTCACGCATGATTTATTTGCCTCCGAAGAATTTGGGACGGATGCGCTCCAACAGGGGACTGAGGAGGTTTGCAACCATGATAGCGAACGGCACACCGTCAGGGTAAATGCCGTACACGCGGATAATGACGACCATGCACCCCGCGATGAGGCCAAAAATGACCTGCGGAATCATACCCACCGGGCTGGACGCGGAGTCTGTAGCCAGGAAGAAAGCGCCGAACATGGTGCTGCCAGCCAAAAGGTGAAACAGCGGGTCGGCGTACATGGTCGGAGCCATAGCCCAAAAGATGCCGGAGGTGGCAATAACTCCCAGCAGGAATGCTGCGGGGATGAATATGCGAATCCAGCGAGTGGCCAGGAGGAAAAGGCCACCCGCCAGAACGCCCAGAACCTGGGAGGTACCCAAACCACCAAGCTGGCGGCCCAGAAACATGTCAACAGCATCGAATTGTTCAAGAGACGAAACGCCGAAGTACATGAGTTGGTCAACGGGACTGTTGATCAGGAAATGGGCGAGGTTGAGGTCAATATTCATGTCTGCGGGCCAAGAGAGGCGACAGAACGCCCAAGCGATGAGGGGCGCACAGACTGGATTGCATCCAAAACCGCCGAACACTGTTCGGCCAAGCACAACGGTGATAGCGGCACCGGCGATGACCAACCACCATGCGGCGGTGGCGGGCAGCAAGAATGCGAACAGTACTCCTGCGTACAGGGCACTGTAATTGTCTACATCCACGTCACGGTTTTGCAAGCGGAGGCAGAAGGCTTCCACGAGCACTGCCACAGAACCGGACAGCCCGATAACGGAAGCGGCTTGGAGGCCGTACATCATGACGGCCATGGCGATGGCGGGAACGAGGGCCAGCAGGTGCGCCTGCATCATGCCCTGAATGGTCCGGCCGCTACGCCAGTGCGGCGGCGGAGAAACCGTCAGCCGCGTTGCGATGTCAGACATCGCTTTAATCAAGGGAGGAGTCATCAGCTCTAATCCTTTGTATTCGAAAGTTATTCTATCAAACCGATCAATTAAGCCTGTTCGCCCTGCCCGCTTGCTTGAAGCTGAGCTTTGGCAAAACGGATGTACTGAAGCAGCGGACGGCGAGAGAAACAGTTAAACGAGCACAAACCGCACTCGAAACAGCTGTTCAAGCCACATTTTTCCGCATGCTCGAACATCTCGTATTCGGCATACCGGCTGATGAGGTGAGGCTGGACACGAGCCGGACACTGAAGGACGCATTCCCCACAGTTAATACAGGCAGCATCCTGTACGGCTGGGAAGGTGGCGGAGGCTATGATGAAAAGACCGTAGTCTTCCTTTTTCACTCCCTCGTCCAAACTGTAGACAGACTCTCCCTGGAAGGGACCGCCAAGAACCACGATGTCTCCAGACTGAACCTTAAGGCCAGTACATTCCATCAGGTGGCGGATAGGAGTCCCCAAAGGCACGCGATAATTGCGGCCATCAATGGTCATGATGGTATCCATGATGGGTTTGCCGGTCATAGCCACACGTCCGAGATCGTGGAGATCCATGACACTCATAACCTTGGTGTCGGCGGGGAATTCCTTACCTGTGACTTCCCGAACAACTAATGCATCCAAAGAAGCAGGATACTTCGGTTTGATGGATACGGTCTCTGCACCGGAAAGACTGGAATTATCGCCTTTGGCAACTGCCAACACGGTACGCCCCGGAGTGATAAGCTTCTTGGCTAGATCAAGACCGGCCTGAATATATTCGCCACAATCCTTGAGGAGCTGCTGGGCAACAGAAACACCTGGCTCAGGATTCAGGCCGTTAATGACCAGAACATCAGCACGTCCAGAAAGCGGAGCCACATCCACCCCTAACCCTTGGAGCGTACGAAGCAACTCTTTGCCTGTGCCCATAGAAAGGACATCCACGGGTTCGACAGTACTTTCTTCACCATCACATTTGATCGTCATGTGGTGGTAATTGACCTTCATGACCTTTCCACTGGCAGATGCGTGAAAAGCGCCACCAAATGCAGAAGGATGCTCAGCAATGGTTTCACCAGTTGCTACTTTCTTGCCCTTCTTTGTCTTGAGGACCAAGTTGCGAACTTGGACATTCAGTTCTGCCGGGGGGATGATATCGGCGATTTCATTGTTCAGATCGGAATCGAGATTGTAGTGTATCTTGAGCATGGCTTACCTCGCGTGGCACTCGTAACAGGTGTCGTCACCGTACGGTCCGCCATTCTCTTCGTGACAATCCATGCACTGAGCATGAAAAGCATCTGCACGGAGTGGGATATTCTCGATATCCGGACGGTCTTCTTCGGCCAATTCGCCTGTAGGAACATCGTCATGACAACGCAAACAGGCTTCTTCGCTTGGGAAGTTATTCTGGTGATTGGCACGAAAGTCTGCGTCGAATTCTTTCGGATGGCAGCTTCCGCAAGAAAGAAAGGTATCAGCTTCGATATCGTCATGATGACAGTCAGTACAGTCAAAACCATAGTCATCAGCGTGGAACTTGTGAGTGAAAATGACCCGGCCACCAGTGTTGTCCATGACGACACGCGCCTGGACTTCCTGTTTTTCAACCGGAATCAGATAGCCGGCTGC